>CAJMOM010000012.1:0-19575 GCA_905215005.1 uncultured bacterium
CCAGTTCGGCAAGGGCTCCATGGAGCCCAAGGTCCGCGCCGCCATCAAGTTCGCCCGTTCCCGCAAGGGCCGCACCTGCATCATCGGCGCCCTGGACAAGGCCGCCGAGACCATGGCCGGCCTCTCCGGTACCCGCATCCACGAGTAGTCCCTACTCTGTTACCTCTCTCGTGGGCGCCAGGCAAAGCGCCCACAAACTAGCCTCTCTTCACGAGCCCCGCAGTCCGCTCCGACTGCGGGGCTTTTGCTATTCACCTAGTCATTGGGGACAAACCCGGCACTTGGGGACGGTCCTTTCCTGCCGGCAGCTTGGGACAGTCCTTAATAGTCATTGGGGACGTTCTTAAACGACTAGTCAAACAAGAACGTCCCCAACGACTACTCATTTAAGTCTGTCCCCAATGACTGCGGAAAGCGCATCTCACACCGGCACATGGCTTTCGGGCCCTTTCTCCGTGCTCCCTATAAGTTCGGCTGGACTCCCCGCAACCTGTTCCGAGTTGGCGGAACGAGCGCGACGTGGAGTGTCATTCTTTACCGCGTTAGACTAGACGCAGGGAAAGGAGGAGGACATGGATGCTCGCGTCAAGCAGCTTGTAAATATGATCGAGGACGCTCAGCCTGTCGCTGTCGCGGTACTTGCCAAGCGTCTCGAGGTAAGCGAGCGCGCCGTGAGAAACTATATCCATCGCGCAAACGACAACCTTGCAGGGGTTGCACGCATCGTTGGCAGCAAGGGGCAGTATCGTATCGATGTTGCACGTGCAGATGAGCTTGCTCGCTTGCTAGACGGTGCGGCTCTGGCCCATCCGGGCATTCCTGATACGCGCGACGGCCGTGCGTCCTTCCTTCTTAACGACCTCCTCATGCGGTCCCAGTGGGTGACGATTGAGGAGTATGCGGATTTACTCTACGTTTCGGCGCGAACTCTGTCCAATGACATGCGTCTGGTAGAGCAGAAACTCGCCCAATTTGACTTAACGCTCGAAAAGCGCCCACGCTACGGAATCCGCGTTGCGGGCGGGGAGTCGCAGCGGCGCCTGTGCCTGGCCTCGCTGGTGAGGCCCGTGTTGCCCGACACCGACGATGCAAAGCTCGCCGAGCGCCTGCGGGCCATCGCCGCATGTGTGGACGATGCTCTGACGGCCTCGCCCGTCACGGTGAGCTCGCTGGCATCCCGCAATCTCATCATGCATCTTTACATTGCTCTTGGCCGCATCGAGCAGGGCTGCTATGTCCCAGCTGCAGAATCGGACGTTCAAAAACTGGAGGGAACGCGCGAATACGCCGCGGCTTTCCAGATTGCCGCAAACATCAAGGATGCCCTGGGCGTGAGCATGCCCCGAGAAGAGGTTGCCTTTATCGCAATCCATTTGCTCGGCAGGGGCACGGGCGTGCCCGAGAAGGGCTCTGCCGTTATCTCGGACGAGATGTGGGAGATTGCTTCCGAGATGGTACGTGCGGTCAACGATGAGTTTAGGTTTGACTTTAGCGGCGATCTTGAACTTCGCATGAACCTTGCTCGGCATATCGGCCCTCTGGGCTATCGCCTTGAATATCACATGCATATGGATAACCCCATGCTGTCCGATATCAAGACGAGGTTTCCGTTGGCCTATTCGATGGCAGCTGGCACCTCGCAGGTACTCGAGCGTCATTTTGGCAGCCAGCCCTCTGATGAAGAGCTCGGCTACATCGCCATGGCATTTGCCCTGGCCCTCGAGCAGCAAGCCGACCAGCCGCGTCGCAAACGCATCCTGATCGTGTGCGCCTCGGGAGCGGGAAGCGCCCGTATGCTCGAGCACCAGTACCGCAAGCAGTTTGGCATGTATATCGATTCGATTGAGACATGCGATGTCGCCCGCGTGGGAACGTTCGATTTTTCGCATATCGACTACGTGTTCACAACGGTGCCGCTCAACGTCAAGTTGCCCGTGCCCGTCCGCGAGGCCGATTTCTTCTTGGAGACGAGCGATGTCAACGCTATCCGCAAGGTGCTGAGCGACGACACTGCGCAATCGGACTCCGTGAGCTCTTTCTTTAGCCGTGCCCTGTTCTTCAACCGCGTTGAGGCGTCGTCGAAGCAGGCCGTTCTCCGATATCTCTCCGAGCGCGCCGTCGAGAGCGGCCGTGTCGATGCCCAGTTTGCCCAAGAGGTCGCCGAGCGCGAGAGCGCGAGCGCCACCTCGTTTGGCAATGGGGTAGCCATGCCCCATGGGATGCATCCCTTGAGCGCCGAGGCCTTTGTTACCGTGGGCCTGCTCGAACATCCCATTCTTTGGGACGAATACGGCCATGAGGTCGATATCGTCTTTATGGTGTCGTTTGCCCGGTCGGGCGGCGATGAGGCGCGGATCTTGAGCTCACTGCTCGCCGAGATCTTTATGGACCGCCAGGGGGTCGAGCGCCTACGCGAGCGCCGGTCCTGGCATGAGCTGATGGCGCTTGTGCAAGCGCATACGGCTTAAGACTTCTTTTGTCGATGACCCTGTCAGTCTACCTGCAATAAACCTCGAGGATTGCGGGCGGGAGATAGGCGTTTCGAATATTCAAGTACAAACCAAACATCACGGGAGAGGAGACCGTTATGGACGATCAGGGAACCGAGATGGTTTCGTTTCAGCTGGTCGCTGCAGCGGGAGAGGCACGCAGCCTTGCCTTCGAAGCCCTTGAAAAGGCAAAGGCGGGGGATTTTGACGCCGCCGCCAAACTCATGAAGCAGTCAAAGGATGCGGGAATCAAGGCTCACCACATCCAAACGCAGCTGCTTTCGACTGAGGCAGCGGGCGAGCATCTGTCGGTGGATGTGTTGCTGGTCCATGCTCAGGACCACCTCATGTGCTCCATGCTTGCTCAGGAGCTCGTGCAGGAGCTGATCTGCCTGTATGAGCGCACTGCAACCAAGAACGCCTAGCGGCGTGCGGTGACTATCCAACCAATCAATGCGAAGGGAATCCCTTATGAAGATCCTTCTTGTTTGCGCAGCTGGTCTGTCTACAAGCATTCTGATGAAGAAACTCGAGAAATATGCGGAGCAAAACGGCATCGAGCTCGATATCGATGCGGTGGGTATCGGCGAGTATCAGGAGACGTGCGCCAATTATGACGTGCTGCTCTTGGGGCCGCAGGTGTCCTACCAGCTCAACACCGTCAAGCAGGGGAGCGGTAAGCCGACCGCGGTCATCCCCGCACAGGACTACGGCATGGGCAACGCCGCCAACGTGCTGGCACTCGCCCAGTCGCTGTTGGGTTAGGAGGCAACCATGGAGAAGTTCATGACCCTGCTTCAGGAAAAACTGACCCCTATCGCCAATTTCTGCGGCACCGAGCGCCACTTTGCCTCCATGCAAAAGGGCTTTATGAGCGCGATCAGCTTCATCTTGGTATCTGCCGTCTTTATGATCCTCGCCAACCCGCCGGTCACGGCCGACCTGGTGGCGCAGGGCGGGTTCTGGTCCGTCTTTGGCCCTTGGCACGATTTTGCCACGGCCAATAAGCTCACGCTGCTCATTCCCTTCAACATGACGATGGGCATACTGTCGGTGATCGTGACGTTCGCAATCGCCTATAACCTGGCGGGCACCTACAAGATGCCCAAGCTTAACGCCGGCATGACCTCGCTGGTGATGTTCCTGATCGCCGCGGCGCCGTCGTCCTACTACCAGCTTGCTGACGAGTCCGTGCTCCAGGCGGTCCCCTGCACCTATCTGGGTGCGCAGGGCCTGTTTACCGCCATCATCGTTGCCTTGGTCTCCGTCGAGGTCACGCGCTTCTGCCAGACCAAGGGCATCACCATCAAGATGCCCGATGGCGTGCCGCCGTTTTTGTCCGAAACCTTTGGCGCCATCGTACCTATGCTCGCCAACATCCTCATCTTCTTTGGCGGCAACCTGCTGATCCAGATGATCGATCCCGCGCTGTCCATCCCCTCGGTTATCGAGAAGCTGCTCGCTGCCCCGCTTTCCGTCGCAGTTGACTCTGTGCCCGGCGCACTGCTTATCTGCTTCATGACGCTGCTGTTTTGGTGCTTTGGCGTCCACGGCAACATGATCGTAATGCCCATCACCGCCCCGGTCACGCTTGCCGCCTTTGCCGCCAACGCCTCGCTCTATGCTGCCGGGCAGCCGCTTGAGTTCCACCCGGCGCTCATGTCGTTGGCCATCAACCTCATCGGCGGCACGGGTAATACGTTCTCTTTTGTGGCGCTTTGCGCGTTTAGGGCAAAGTCGCAGCAGCTCAAGGCATTTGGCAGGGCATCGATCGTGCCGAGCTTCTTCCGTATCTCCGAGCCCGCGATCTTCGGCGCGCCCATCATCTTCAACCCGATCCTCATGATTCCGTTTGTGCTAGGCGGCATGATCTCGGCCCTGCTGTATTGGGGTGCGGTCTCACTGGGTCTTGTCTCTAGCTTCTACATCTTGGTGAGCGGCACGTTCCCCATCTTCGTTCAGGGCTTTGTCCAGTGCCTCGACCCGCGCATCTGGGTGTTTACGATCGTTTTGATCGTGGTCATGGCTGTGGTCTGGTACCCGTTCTTTAAGGTGTACGATAACCAGCTCCTGGCTCAGGAGCAGGAGAACGCCGCGGCAGCTTCTGCCGAGGATGCTGAGTAGCATGAGTTACTTTGACAGAACGTCTGCCGCCGGTATGCCCGAGGGCTTTTTGTGGGGTGGTGCCCTCGCCGCCAACCAGGCCGAAGGGGGCTGGAACGAGGGCGGCCGCGGCATGTCGCACTCCGACCTGATCCCACAGGGTTCCGACCGCTGGGATGTAATGTTTGGCAGGCAAAAGCCCGTGGACGATCCGGACAGGCTGTATCCATGCCGCTGGGGCAACGACTTCTTCCATCATTGGCACGAGGATGTCGAGCTCTTTGCCGAGATGGGCTTTAAGTGCCTGCGTCTTTCAATTTGCTGGAGCCGTATTTTTCCCACAGGGATGGAGACCGAGCCCAACGGCGAGGGCTTGGAGTTTTACCGTCAGGTATTCGAGGCGCTGCGCGAGCATGGAATCGAGCCGCTTGTGACGCTGTCGCACTACGACTATCCGTTGGCTCTGGTCGAGCGCTATGGTGGCTGGCAAAGCCGAGAGATGATCGAGCGGTATGCGCACTACGTCGAGACCGTCGGACGCGCGTACCAGGGCCTCGTGCGTTATTGGCTTACGTTCAACGAGATCAACAGCGTGGCGCTGTCCTATCTCAACGCGGGTGTCACGCTCGAGGATGAGCGTGACCGTGCAGCCGTGACCGCGGCGTTCTCGCACCATATGTTTATGGCGAGCGCTCGCGCTGTCGAGATTCTGCACAAGATCGATCCCGCAAACAAGGTGGGTTGCATGGTCGCTGCCGGTGCGACCTATCCGTACCGTTGTGCGCCCGAGGACGTATGGCTTGCGTATGAGGAGGACCGCGGCCGCTACTTCTACACAGACGTGATGGCTGCGGGCGCCTATCCTGCTTGGAAGCTGCGTGCACTCGAGAAAGAGGGTGTTCACGTGCCCTTTGAGCCGGGCGATACGGAGTATCTGGCAGAGCATACGGTCGACTTCATCTCGTTCTCGTACTATTGCTCGCGCTTGGTGTGCGCCGATGATCAGGTGATCGCCGAGAAGGCGGAGGGCAACGTGTTCCCGACGTTGCGCAATCCGTACCTCAAGGATAAAGAGACTGCCTGGAAGTGGCAGATCGATGCGCTGGGTTTGCGCGTGACGCTTGCCGGCTACCACGATCGTTACCATCTTCCGCTCTTTATCGCCGAGAACGGTGTGGGCGGACTCGATGCGCTGGAAGACGGCAAAGTCCACGATGCGTATCATATTGATTACCTGCGAAGGCATATTCTTGCGCTGCGCGATGCAATTGTCGAGGACGGTGTTGACCTGATGGGATACACGCCGTGGGGCTGTATCGATTTGGTGTCGGCCTCGACGGGGCAGATGAAGAAGCGCTATGGCTTTGTTTATGTTGATGCCGATGATATGGGCAAAGGCACGTTCGATCGCTACCGAAAGGACAGCTTCTGCTGGTACCAAAAGGTCATTGCATCAAATGGCGAGGACTTGAGTTAACTCTTGCAGGTCTGTTGCCCCCGCGGTCCGCTTCGGCCGCGGGGGCTTTTGTTATTGAGGCGGCTGTTCATGAGGAGCATTGCAGGCTGCGGAAACCCGGCACTTGGGGACGTTCCTTTCCTGCCGGCAGCTTGGGACAGTCCTTAAAGGCCGCATCGATCAACTGCGGAAAGCACATCCCAGAATGAGCGTCCAACATGGGGTGCGGTTTCCCTTGAGGCCCTCAATCGGAAAATGCATCCCGGATTTTTGTCGAAAAGCGGTCCCTAGTTTCCCAAACGGGCCGCTAACGGAAAGCGCATCCCGCTATTGGGCCCCAAAGCAGGATGCGCTTTCCGTGCTGGCAGTTCCAAGCAGTTCGGGATGGCCCTTTTCGTCTGCTCTCGGCCGGCGTCCGTAAGACTGTCCCCGACGACCACTCATTTAAGTCTGTCCCCAATGACTAGTAGTAGGCCCACATGGCTTCGACTTCGTTAAGGACCTCTACGGCGCCCCAGCGGCGGGCGCTGCGGCTGGCCGAGTTGGGATCGAAGACTCCAATCTGGTCGGCGTCGTCAATACCGTAAAGCACAATGTAGTGTCCAACGCTGGTAAAGGTGCCCGGCCGAACGGCGGCGATAACGGGTGCTCCCGAACGCAGCGCCTGGGTGATGGAGCTGCGATCGATATGGAGCTCCGTTCCGTTAAGTCCCAACTGCCACGCGCCGCTCGTCATAAACGACCATTCGGTCGCACCGGTGGGGGCGTAATTGCCCGCCTCGGAAAGCGCGCACATATCGACGGGGGTCATATTGGTGCGTCCCGTCTTAAAGATGTAGACCATGGTGAGGCACGTGGGCCCGCAGGCATTTTGGCGGATGGTGCCGCCGGCGTAAGGCAGCTCCGACCACGCAGGGTCGATCTGATAGATATGGGGCATCGTGCCGGCTTGCCATTGCGAGCGTGGGGTCGAAAAGGCGAAAGAATAACCGGGTGCGACGGGGGCCTTGAGCAGCTTGTCCTCGGCGGTGGGCTCGAGACCGGCCGACCCGTGGGACATACAGGAGCTCATAAGCACAAAGACCAGACAGGTAAGGATAGAGCACAGTGCGAGGCGAAGTCGACGAGCCGGCAGGGCGGGGGCATTCGCGTGCGATGTCGAGCGGTAGGGCTTGCCGTCGCGTCCGCCTTGGGGATGCGAAAAGAAGCGGTTGATATGGATGCCGGGCTGAAGTGCGCCGTTGCGGCGCAGTTGCGGAACCTCGGCCTGGCGCTGTCGAGTGCGCGCGCCCAAGCGGCCATCTTGCTGCGCGCTTGTGCCCGTGCTCGGACGACCACTCTGCCGCGTTCTGCTTGTCTGCTGCCGAGACGAAGGCCTGGGTTGCTCTTGAGGACGTTGCGGATTGCTGCTCGTGGCACTTCTGGGCGTCGGCGTGGTACGGCCAGCAAGGCGAACGCTTTGTCGCCGTTGATCACCGTCGTTGTATCCGTATGCCATTCGTACCGCCTTGTCTCATGTATAACCTGTCCATCCTACAAAAAAGATGTGCAACAAATGGGTCTGCGCGTCAAAAGCTCGGTAAACGGTACGAAAGGCGCAAAACACACGGCCTCAAAAACATCTCTATATGCGTCCGATGAGCGTACGCCCGTCGGACGGGCGGCAACAATGAGCGGCAAACCGTGCCGTTCGTCCCAAAAACGGTGCCGCTCGTTTTGCAGTTCTGCCTTCGGTCGAGCTGCGAGCGGCGCTGCTGCGCCAAGGCCGTATCTTAAAGCCATGGAATAAAAGCGCGCGGCAAAACGGACCGCGCAAGGGGTGACGCCAAGGGCGTCAAACAGGAAAGGAGGGGAACAATGGCGGACAAGAACGCAGAAGTTGCAGTCGAGGATAACGGCGGCATGAAGAAAACGCTCTCGCTCTGGAACTTCTTCACCATCGGCTTTGGTGCCATCATCGGTACCGGTTGGGTTCTGCAGGTCGGCGACTGGATGGTCGTGGGCGGCGGCCCCGTTCCCGCTATGATCGCATTCCTCTTGGGTGCAATCTTCCTCGTGCCCGTCGGAGCTGTTTTCGGTGAGCTCACGGCTGCTATCCCCATCTCGGGCGGCATCGTCGAGTATGTCGATCGTAGCTTTGGCCGTACGCTGAGCTACATCACCGGTTGGCTTTTGGCTCTGGGCAACGGCATCCTGTGCCCGTGGGAGGCCATCGCCATTTCGACCCTCGTGTCCGAGATGTTCGGCAGCCTGCCCGGCCTTGAGTGGCTGCGCGCCGTCAAGCTCTACACCATCCTGGGGGCCGACGTTTACCTGTTCCCGACGCTGATTGCGCTCGGCTTTGCAGTCTACGTCATCTTCCTCAACTTCCGCGGTGCCAGCTCGGCCGCCAAGCTTCAGGCCTTCCTGACCAAGGCCCTGCTCTGCGGCATGCTGCTCGCCATGGGCGTCTCGCTGTTCACCGGCTCGCCGGACAATGCCATGCCCGTGTTCTCCCAGGTCACCGGCGCTGGCGGCGGCAAGGCCGCTACCGAGAGCGCCAGCCTGTTTGCCGGCATCGTGTCGGTCCTGGTTCTGACCCCGTTCTTCTACGCCGGCTTCGACACCATTCCTCAGCAGGCTGAGGAAGCAGCCGAGGGCCTCAACTGGAACAAGTTCGGCAAGATCATCTCCCTGGCACTGCTGGCCGCCGGCGGCTTCTACATGGTCTGTATCTACTCGTTCGGCACCATCCTCGACTGGCATGAGTTTGTTAAGAGCCCGGTTCCCGCGCTCGCCTGCCTCAAGGGCATCAATATGCTCCTGTACCTGGCCATGCTCGTCATCGCCACGCTTGGACCCATGGGCCCGATGAACTCCTTCTACGGCGCCACGAGCCGCATCATGCTCGCCATGGGCCGCAAGGGCCAGCTGCCCGAGCAATTCGCCGAGGTCGACCCCAAGTCCGGCGCTCCCAAGCTTGCCTGCGTCGTTCTGGGCGTCATCACCGTCGTCGGTCCGTTCCTGGGCAAGAACATGCTCATCCCTCTGACCAACGTGTCGGCTCTCGCCTTCATCTTCTCCTGCGGCATGGTCGCCCTCGCTTGCCTGCGCATGCGCTTCACCGAGCCCGACCTGCCTCGTCCCTACGAGGTGCCCGGCGGCAAGTTTGGCATCTCCCTCGCTATTGCTGCCTGCGCCATCATCATCGGCCTGCTCGTGATTCCGTTCTCTCCCGCCTCCCTCAACATGGTGGAGTGGAGCATCGTGATCGGCTGGTTGGCTATTGGCCTGGCCCTCATGGCTTTCACCAATTCCCGCAAAAAGTAACGCCGAGCCGGGGCGGATCAGGTGCGCGGGCCCCTCTCTTCCGCGCACCGAACCCGGCGCCACTTGGGTAGCTTTGTGAGGCCTTAACCCAACACGGCCTCGCCCACAATATGGATCCATAAGGAGGAACCATGTCCACTAAGTATGCAATCGTTGGCGGCAAGCTCATCGACGGTACCGGTGCCGAGCCGGTCGAGAACTCCCTCGTTCTCGTCGACGACAACGGCAAGATCGAGTACGCCGGCGCCATGCAGGACCTTCCCGAGGGCGTTGAGGTCATCGACGCCGCCGGCAAGACCGTCCTTCCCGGCCTGATCGACACCCACCTGCACTTCTCGGGCAACTTGACCGACGATGACACCGACTGGGTCATGCAGCCGCTCCTCGAGAAGCAGGCCGTCGCCGTCAAGCAGGCCTACGACTGCCTCACCCACGGCCTCACCACCGTCTGCGAGATCGGCCGCTTTGGTATCCAGATTCGCGACTGCATCGACAAGGGCGTCTTCAAGGGCCCGCGCGTTCTGGCCACCGGCCTCGGCTTCTGCCGTGTTGCCGGTCACGGTGACTCCCACCACTGCACCCAGGAGCTCAACAAGGAATCCCACCCCTGGGGCGACCAGGTCGATGGTCCTTGGGATCTGCGCAAGGCCGTCCGTCGTCGCCTGCGCGAGAACCCCGATGCCATCAAGATTTGGGCTACCGGTGGCGGCATCTGGCGCTGGGATTCCGGTCGCGACCAGCACTATTGCTCCGAGGAAATTCAGGCCGTGGTCGAAGAGGCCAAGATGGTCGGCATCCCCGTGTGGAGCCACTGCTACAACAACCACGCCGCTGCCTACGATTCCGTTCGCTTTGGCTGCGAGCAGTTGATTCACGGCTTCGATATCGATGAGCGCACCATGGACCTCATGGCCGAGCAGGGCACCTTCTTCACTCCGACGATCGCCTTCCTGCCCACCTGGTACGCCACCTATCCGCCCGTCTACGTCCCCGAGCTGCACGACAAGTACGAGGGCACCCTGGTCGAGAAGGAACTGCAGCGCAACTACGACTGCCTGCGCGAGGCCAAGAAGCGCGGCGTCGTCATGACGATCGGCTCCGACTCCTTCTCCTTCGTCACCCCGTACGGCACCTGCTCCATCGAGGAGATGTACGAGTTCGTCGACAAGATCGGCTTCACCCCGGTCGAGACCATCACCTGTGCCACCCTCAACGGTGCCAAGATGTGCCACATCGAGGACGAGACCGGTTCCATCGAGGCCGGCAAGTGCGCCGACCTGCTGGTCGTCAACGGTGACGTCGCCGCCGACATCCACGTGCTCAACACCGACAACATGGACGTCATCATGAAGGACGGCTGGATTGTCGAGGCCGGCACCTTCGGCGAGGCAAACAAGTACAGCGCCTAAGCTACCGTTCATCGATGGCTTGATGTAAAACACAGTATTTGATTGCATAATGCAATGGAGAGGGTCGCTTGCGGCCCTCTTTATTGCTATGGGGTGCGTCAGTAAGAAGGAGATGACGGTGGATCTCAATAGGCTGATTCTGGGCAAGAGCTACAACTCTACTAAGGTCTTTCGTACCGCTCAGCATGTGGTTCAAGCCATCTTGCTCGGTATTGTCGTTCCGCTGCTTATCCTGCTGCTCATCTGGGATCTAACCGATAATCCCAATCCCGTTCCGGCCGTTGTCGTCATTGCCGGCTTGGTCATGCTGTGCTTCTTCTTCTCGTACGTCTTTGTCGTTCCCGACGACCTCACATCGAGCGCAACCGACCGCACGCTCGCCATCGCTTCAAAAATATTCGCCTACACGTCGCGCGGCCTTACGCCCGAAGCTGCCCTGGGCGCCTCTAAGATCATCCTGTCCGAAACTATCGCCTCTGCCATCTGCTTTACCGACGGCAAGCAGGTGTTGGCAAGCTGGGGCGAGGATTCGGCAAAGTGCCCCGCGGGCACCCCGGTGGTGCTGCGGACTACGCTCAACGTGATCAACAGTGGTGAGCAAAGCGTGTTTTCGCGCGATGCCTCGACCGAGACGGGTGGCTATTTTCCGCGCCTGCGCGCCGGTATTGTCGCACCGCTTACCGTGCGCGGGCATTGCGTGGGCACGCTCGAGCTGTATTATCCCCGTCTGAGCAGCATCGATATGCGCCAGACGGCGCTTGCCTCGGGCTTTGCCGACCTCATTTCCACGCAGCTTGCGAGCTTTGAGCTCGAGCGCCAGGACGAGCTTACGGCCCGCGTGGAGCTGCGCGCCTTGCAATCGCAGGTCGATCCTCATTTTCTATTCAATACCATTAGCACGATCGTGTCGCTCGTTCGAACCGAGCCCGACAAGGCGCGATCGCTGCTGATCGACTTCTCCAACTACTATCGTCAGACGCTTTCTGATTCCGATACGCTCACCACGCTCGAGCACGAGGTGGAACAGGGCACTCGCTATATCAATCTTATGCAGGCCCGGTATGGCGACGGCCGTCTGCGCGTTTCGGTCAACATCGACTTTGAGGTGCGCGACAGCCTGGTGCCGCCGTTTATCTTGCAGCCGTTGCTCGAAAACTGCATCAAGCACGCGCAGCGCGAGACCGAGCCGCTTTCTATTCATGTTAGGGCTTTCGAGACCGATGACGGTTTGGAGATCATCGTCGAGGACGACGGCATCGGTATGAGCGAAGAAGTCTGCGCGCATCTGTTTGAGCAGCATCGCCTGGAGGAGCCCGAGAGCATTACCGCCGACGGCTCCATCAAACGAGGCTGCGGCTTGGCGCTCTTCAACGTACTTCAGCGCATCCATTTCTTTTACGGAGAAGATTCCGGCATGCGCGTGGAGTCCCAGGAGGGCGTGGGAACGCAGGTCATCGTCGAGCTGAACGGCGAGCCGCATGAGCCCGCGCCGTTGACGGCGTAGCACGCGGTTGGATTGAGAAAAAAGAGGGGAAGCACATATGTCCGAAGGCTGGAACATCCTGGTGGTTGATGACGAGCCCCCAATTAGGGCTGAGCTACGCTATCTGCTGGAAAAGGATGCGCGTGTGGGCCAGATTGCCGAGGCGGGTAATGTCACCGAAGCCGCGGAGTCGATTCTGTCGAACAAGCCCGACGTGCTGTTTTTAGACATTACCATGCCCGGTCGCTCGGGAATTGAGCTTGCCGAGACGCTGCAGAACCTAAAGACGCCGCCGGTCGTGGTGTTTGTGACGGCATTTGCCGAGTATGCGGCCGATGCTTATAACCTCGATGCCGTCGATTACATCGTCAAGCCAGTCGAGGACGCACGCCTGTCAAAGGCACTCGACAAGATCGAGGCAGCCTTGGGTGCCCGTCGTGTTATCCACGCTCCGCGCCAGCCTTTGCGCCTGACGGTGGATCGCGGGGGCAAAAAGGTGTTCATTCCCGTGGCGGATGTCTGCTACTTTGAGGCGCGTGCCGATTTTTGCAACGCCTCCTGCGCCGAGGGAACATACCTGATCAATGAGTCGATTTCCTCGCTCGAGCGGCGCCTGGCCTCCGAGGGCTTTATCCGTGTCCACCGCAGCTATCTGGTCAATTTGGAAGACGTGCACAATGTCGAGATCGGTTCCACGGGTCTTATGGAGCTCAGGCTCGATCGCGTAACCTCGACGGTGCCCGTGTCCCGCCGTCGCGCTGCCGAGGTTAAAGCACACTTGGGGCTTGCGTAGACGGTCTGCGTGCCGTCGTTTACCATCGCAGGTTTGGCATGGGCGCGCGGTGGGCATAATGGGTGGCATCGAATGAAATCGAAAGGATCATTATGCCCGCGCTTATCACCCATCATCTGTTTGGCGAGGAAAGCATCGACCGTCTTCCGCAGGGCGTCATCACGTCCGATGAAGAGCGCATTGCCTTTATCTTGGGCAACCAAGGCCCCGACCCGTTCTTCTTTCACATTCTGACACCGCGTGTTTTCGACTGCACGCTGCTGGCACAGGTCATGCATCGGTCGCGCATGTCTCGTCAGTTTGCGTGCCTGCGCGACGGCGTGTCGCATCTGCTGCCGCGCGACGCCAGCTTGGGTCGTGCCTTTGCGCTGGGCCTGCTGTCTCATTACGTGCTCGACCGCAACGCCCATCCCTTTGTCTATGAGCAGCAGTTTGGCATTGTCGAGTCCGATTCAGAGCTTGAGGATTCGAGTAGTCAGGTCCATGCCGTGATCGAGAGCGACCTGGATGTGCTGATGCTGCAGCTTAAACGCGATGGCGCTACGGTTGACGATTACCCGCCGGCGGGCGAGATCGTCACCACCGATCGCATCAATCGCGTGGCCGGCGTGCTGATGAGCTATGTTGCCGGACGCGTGTACGGCATAGACATTCCGGCGGGGGAGTACGGTGCTGCCGTTGCCAATATGCAGCGACTTTACCGCGCGATTGAGCCGGCCGGCTCCGCAAAGACGCGCGCGATCTCGCTGGTTGAGGGCTTGGTGCACGACTACTCGCTGCTCGACGGCCTTGCCCATCGCGTGACGACGGAACTGCCCGAGCGCACCGGTAACCTGGGCCATCTGACATGGAAGAATCCCTTTACCGACGAGGTCTCGAACGAGAGTTTCCCCGAGGTCTTTGATCGCGCGCTGGTCGATTACGAGTGCACGGTCGCACGTTTTATCGAGACCGGTGACATGGATGCCGTGACCAGTCACGTCAACTACAGCGGTCGCGTGCTCAATGCCGATGAGGAGTTCGACCGCGGGGAATAGGGCCCGTGCGTGCCCCTTTGCCGAATCCTTACCGGTGCTTCTGGACAATTGGGGTACGATGAACTAACTGCATATCGGGCAAATACGAAGGGTCCCTGTCCATGAAATACACCAAGCTCGAGCGTAACTGGGTTATGTACGATGTGGGCAATTCGGCCCTCGTGCTGCTCAATACCTCGGTGGTGCCCATTTACTTTAACGCCATCAATACCGGCGCTTCCTCGGCCGACCTGGTGGTCGCCTGGGGCAATGCGCAGACGATCGCCTCGCTGGTCATCGCCATGCTCATGCCCATTCTGGGCGCGCTTGCCGACTATGCCGGCAACAAGATCAAGTTCTTCTTGGGCTTCTTCCTCACGGGCCTGGTGCTTTGCCTGGCGCAGGCTATCCCAATGTCCGCCATGGCATTTTTGACCGTGTACGTGCTGTGCACCATCGGCCTTAACTCTTCTATGACGTTCTACGACGCCATGCTGCCCGACGTTACCACCGACGAGCGCATGGACGCCGTGTCCAGCTCGGGCTATGCCTGGGGCTACATCGGTTCCACCGTGCCGTTCGTCATCTGTCTGGCGCTCATCATGGGCGGCCCCGCTCTTGGCGTCCCCACCATGCTGGCAACGCGTCTGTCGTTTGTCATCACTGGTGCCTGGTGGCTCATCTTTACTTTGCCGCTCATTCGCACCTATAAGCAAAAGTACGGTCGCGAGCGCGGTCCCGAGGACACCATCGGCCACATCGTGGGCGGTGTGTTCTCCGAGGTCGGACACACCATGCGCGAGATCGCCCACAACAAGACCGTGCTGGTCTACATGATCGCGTTCTTCTTCTATATCGATGGCGTCCACACGGTCATTTCCATGGCAACCAGCTACGGATCGGCCTTAGGCATCGATTCGACGCAGCTGGTGCTGGCGCTGCTCGTTACGCAGTTCGTGGCCTTTCCGTCCGCCATCATCTACGGGAAGCTCGCCGGACGCGTGGGCACGCTCAACATGATCCTGGTGGCGGTCGCCGCCTACATGGGCATTGTGCTGTTCGCCGCGTTCTTCCTAAAGACCGCCTTTGAGTTTTGGGTGCTTGCCATTATGGTCGGCCTGTTCCAGGGCGGCGTGCAGGCGCTTAGCCGTAGCTACTTTGGTCGCATTATCCCCAAGGAAAAGTCCAACGAGTACTACGGCTTCTTTGACATCTTCGGTCGCTATGCAAGCGTCATGGGCACTTTCCTAGTGTCGGTCGTCACCTCGCTGACCGGCAACCCGTCGCTGGGCGTCCTTTCCATTGGCGTGCTGCTGATCGTTGGCTTTATGCTGCTGGTCCGCCTGTCCCGCATGACTCGGGCGGCAGAGCACGCCGCATAGGAGCGAGCGGCTATTGTGCCTGTCCACGGCACTCTTTTGGGGTTATCCGCAATAAACATTGCGACTTGCGAGCAATGATTTGCCCAAGTGGGTATGATGGAATCAGCTAGGTCGCGGGGCGTCGCCTGTGTTTGGCGGCGTCCCGTTTTTGTGTTGCAGGGAGGGTAAGGCATGAACGCCACGGTCGTGATTCCAACGTATTGGGCGGGCGATGACGCTTGCGCAAACGCCCCTGGCACCTATGACCATTCGACGCGACTCAACGCCGACAATCCCGAACTCGACCGCTGCCTGGCCTCGCTTGAGCAGGTACGTGACATCCCGCGCATCATCCTTTTGGTGGTCTGTCCCGTTTCTGCCACAGCCGATGTGTCGCTGCGCGTGCACGAGATTGTCGACGCGCATCCCACGCTCAAGGTCACCGTTGTCACCAACACCCAGGCCTCGCGCATTGCAGACCGGGTTGCTCAGATCGCGCCCAAGGGTTCGGGCGAGTGCGTGAGCCTGCGAGGCTACGGTGCCATCCGCAACATGGGGCTAGCCTGTGCCGCTGTGCTGGGGCATGACGCGGTTATCTTTTTGGATGACGATGAGACTGTCATCGACGCCGACTTTATGAAGCGCGCGACCTATGCGTTGGGGCAGCAGACACGTCAGGGCTTGCCGATCTTGGTTAAGAGCGGCTATTTCTACGATCGCGACGGGTCGCCGCTGGCTCCCACGGACAAGGCGGGCATCTGCCATCGTTGGTGGACCAAGCGCATCGAGTTCAACCGTTGGATGAAAAAGGCGCTCTCGGGCACCCGCATCTCGCGCTCCAACTACGTGTGCGGCGGCCTGATGGCCCTGCACGCCCGCGCCTTTACGCGTGTGGCCTTTGACCCGTTTATCACCCGCGGCGAGGACTTGGATTACCTCTTTAACATGCGCATGTTTGGCTACGACGTGTGGTTCGATAACGAGTGGACCGTGCGCCATCTGCCTCCGGAGTCCGAAAAGCGCTCACCGCGCTTTATGCAGGATGTATACCGTTGGTACTACGAACGGGCCAAGTTGACATTCGCCGCGCATCAAAAGGAGCTCATTCCCGTTACGGCGGCATCACTCATGCCCTACCCGGGCCCGTGGATTTCGCGCGAGCTCGACGACCGCGTGCGCAAGACTGCTATGGTCCGCAGTGTGTTTACCCGCGAGCATGAGGGCTACCTGCGCATTTGGCGCCATGGTATCGGCGAGGCAAAGGCCTATGCGCGCCAAAACGCTGCAAGCTACCTGCGTTTCCAGAGCTTTTGGCCCAAGATCATGGACGGGCTTTGGCGTGACGCACAACTGATCAGTATCCTGGAGGGGGCCGAATGATCGACCGCCGCGCCCAGCGCGATAGTTCAATATCAATCTTTCGCATCATTGCCGTTGCCTGCGCCATTTGCGTGCTGGTGTACTTTATTATTGCCTTGGTGACCGGTATCGAGCCGATCGCCACGGTGATTGCCTGCGCGCTGCTGTGCATCTTTCTGTGCATCTTTATCTTTTTGACGCTCAATCCCGATTCGGTGCGCTCCCAGTACACCGAGGAGACGCTCTCGGTGGCCTCGGCCATGCTCGAGGACATTAAGGGCGGTCTGACGCAGGAGTCGGCGCGTTTGGTGTGCCGGCGCATTTTGCCCGAGACGCGCGCCATGACGGTGGCCATCACCGACGAGGGCAACGTGCTTGCCTGCGCGGGAGAGTTTGAGGAAAAACTACTGCCAGATTCTCCCATCCACACGCTTGCCACACGCTACGTTATCGAACATGGCATCGTGCAGTCGTTCAACCGTATGGTGGATGTCGTGGGCTCGGACGGCTCGCACAACCAAGTTCCCGCCGGCATTATCGCCCCCATCAAGGTGGGCGATCGTACCGTCGGCACGCTCAAGTTCTACTACAAGACCCCGCGCGCCGTCGACCGTACCCAGTATGCGCTTGCCTCGGGTTTTGCCGAGATCTTGTCCACGCAGCTCGCCATCCACGAGCTCGAGGTGCAAAAGGAACTCACGGCGCGCGCCGAGGTGCGTGCGCTGCAGGCGCAGATTAACCCGCACTTCCTGTTCAACACGCTGAACACCATTGCATCGTTTACGCGCACCGACCCGCTGCGGGCTCGCGAACTGCTTCGTGAGTTCTCATCGTTCTATCGTGCCACGCTCGACAACTCGGGATCGCTTATTCCGGTCTCGCGCGAGGTTGCACAGACCAAGCGCTACCTTACCTTTGAGAAGGCCCGCTTTGGCGAGGACCGCGTGCTTGCGACGTTCGATGTGTCCGATGACGTGGAAGATACGCTGGTGCCGGCGTTCGTGATCCAGCCGATTGTCGAGAACGCCGTGCGTCATGGTATGGGCGATGACGACGCCCTGAGGATCGACGTGACCGTTCACCAAGACGGCGAGGATGCAATCTTGATTGCCGTGGCCGATAATGGCGTGGGCATGGATGAGGGTACCGCCGCCAGACTGTTTGACGAACGCTCTGCCCGTCCCGACGCCAGCTCTCCCCAGGGTGGCGGCGCCGGTGTGGCCATGCACAATATTTCGGAGCGCATCCATCGCTTTTATGGGCCGCACTCCTATACGCGTGTCGAATCGGCGCCGGGCAAGGGCACCAAAGTGCTCCTTCATCTTGATTTGTCAGAGAGCATCTTTGACATTCAAGAGTAAAATATAAGGCTACGGGCTCAACGTCATGCGATGGATGCCCGGCGTAGTTAGTTGACGAAAGGTTTTATCCCTATGCTGCGTGCGATGATTGTGGATGATGAGGCGCCGGCTCGCTCGGAGCTTCGCTTCCTGCTCGAGCAAACGGGCAAGATCGGCACGATCACGGAGGCGTCGAGCGTCCGCTCCGCCATCGAGATGCTTATGGAAAGTCGCGTGGATGTCGTGTTTCTCGATATCTCGATGCCCGGTGCCTCGGGCCTGCAACTTGCCGAGGCGCTGCATAAGCTTAAAAATCCGCCGGCGATCGTGTTTGTGACTGCGTATAGCGACCATGCGGTCGAGGCATTCGACGTGGATGCCGTCGACTATCTGATGAAGCCGGTCGAGGAAGCTCGCTTGGATCGCGCGATCGAGAAGGTCATGCAACGCGCCAAGCCGGTTACGGACAGCAAGGTGACCATCGAGCGTATCCCGGTGGAAAAGGGCGGCCGCAAGGTGCTCATTCCCGTGGACGACATTCGCTTTATCATGGCCAAGGACGATTACTCCTGCATCTATACCGTCGATGATCGCTTTTTGTCGACGACCTCGCTGGCGCAGTTTGAGGCCAAGCTCTGCGACTTTGGCTTCTTCCGTGTTCACCGCCGCTATATCGTCAACTTGGCGTGCGTCACGGACGTCGAGACGGTGCCCTCGGGCGCCATCCAGCTGGGCATTACGGGCGTCGACGAACGCGTGCCGGTTTCGCGCCGCCGCGTCGTGCCGCTCAAGAAGGCCCTGAGTCTCTAGCACACTGGCCCCGCAGCCCTGTAGACCCATCGTCTGCGGAGCCGTGGGGCCTTTTTTGTATGTATCTGCCGAATCGTTTTTTGCGGAAGGGATCCCATGAACAGTGCAAGCGCCAAGCGCATCGACATCATCTCGGACACCCACGGCTATTTATCGCCTGCGCTCTTGGATGAGCTTGAGGGCGCAGACCTGATCATCCATGCCGGCGACCTCACGTCGGAGATGGACTACGAGCACCTATGCACCATCGCCCCCGTGCGGGCCGTACTGGGTAACAACGATTACTACCGCGACTACGGCCCCGATGTAGACCGTCTTGCGCTCTTTACCTACGAAGGCCTTAAATTCGCCGTAGCCCACTACCGCGAAGACCTTCCGGTGGGATCCGTAGACGTAGCCATCAACGGCCACACCCACGTAACCAAAGAAGCCCAAGTGGGCCGCTGCTTAGTCCTCAACCCGGGCAGCGCCAGCTACCCCAGAGGCACTCGAGGCCCCACCATGGCCAGAATGCTCGTCAAAGACGGCAAGATCATAAGCACCAAGTTTATTGACCTAGACTAACCGCAACAAAAACGGGGGATGCACAATGCATCCCCCGTTTTTGTTTAAGCCAAAGGCTGAAGTTCAACAAGATCCATCAGACC
>CAJMOM010000013.1:0-18590 GCA_905215005.1 uncultured bacterium
TCGGCGGCGCGAGCAGCCGCGGCGCGGGCGGCAACCTGGGCATAGGACTCCTCGTTGCGCTCGGGGAAGTTTGCCAGCACGTGCTCAAACTTGGCGAAGTCCTCATCCCAGCGCGTAGAAGGCACGGCAAAGAACACCTGCTTGACCTTAAAGTCGCCCGACGCGAGCTCCTTGCGGAAGAGCTCGGCCACGGCCTCTGCGTCAAAACCGTTGTTGTCGCAGCCCCAAGCACCCAGCACGAGCTTCTCGCGACCCAGCTCATCGCAGATGGCAAGGACAAAGCGGATACGGTCGCGCAGGGCATCCAGCAGAGCATCGTCGCTCACGCGATACTCCTGGCGGGCGCGCTTAACGTTGGGCGCGGCGGCCACGATCACGTCGGCGTATGCATGCACGTGGTTGCGGTCGAAGCGCACCGCAGGCACCACCAGCGCACGGTTTCGGTAAAGCTCGCAGTTGATGTTGCGGCGACGGTTCTCGCCGTACCATTTGCGCTGCTTATCGAGAACGTTGTACAGATACGAATCGGCGCACAGCGTGGCCTCCTGGCCCAGATAACCCTGAATATAGCCACCGCCCGGATTGGTGAACGAGGCAAAGTCGAGCACGGCCATGTCGCAGAACTGCGCATAGCCTCGACCGTTATCCAGAATGGCCTGCGTGGCAGAGGCGTCGAGCACGGTGACCTCGGGCAGGACCGGAGCGGGCTCCTCGGCGGCAGGCGCGGACTCGGTCTCCGTGGCCTCCTCTGCGTGTGCAGGCTCGGCCGTAACCTCGGTCTCGGCGGACGCAACCTCAGCGGTCTCGGCCTCGGCGGCCTCAGACTCCTCGGCAACCTGTTCTTCGGTGGCCACAGCACTCTGAACCTTGGCCTTCATCGCCGAGACAAAGCCGGCAGGCATACCGTCAAACTCGCGAACACCGGCAAGCGAACGCTCGATATCCTTGGCGCACGCTTCGGACACAGTTGCCACGTGACGCTCGGCGGCCTTGGCACGGGCCTCGCGCTTGGGATTGGGCTGACCCGCTCGGTTGGACCTGCGGTTACGGTTCCTGTTGTCGACGTCTGCCATAAGTGGTCACCTTTCTCGGTCTCTGCCGCTATCGGCTTTTCCCATCCATGATACCCCGCCGCGTACAAAAAAGACGGCCCCGAAGGACCGCCTTTCGCATCGATTTGCACGCACGGCAAGCACCGCCGCAATTCGCCACTAGTCGCGACGGCCGAGGATGTTCAGAATGCGCAGGAACACGTTGATAATATCCACGAACAGGTTAGAGGCCATAAGCACGGCGTTGGGCAGCGTAGGCGGCACCGTCGTGGCAACATAGGTGTCGTAGCCAATGAAGCCGGCGAACACCACAATCACGATCAGGTCGGTGATGGACTGCGAAACGCCCATGAACATCAGCACGATCTCAACCAGAATAGTAGCGAGCAGAATGCCAAAACCGATGCCATATACGCGCTGGAAAAACTTGGGGAACGTCACACCCAAGGCGCCAAAGACAAAGGTGATGGCGGCCGTGGCGATAAAGGCAGTGTTGATGGTGGGCAGGTCGTAGTTGGCAAGGCCAAACGACGCGGTCAGGCCAAAGGTGCTCGCAAAGATTACGTAGCCCACAAGGGACAGGCCCACGGACTGCTTGCTGGCGGCGGCCGACATCATGACCATGCCGACGATGGTCAAAATAAATGAGCCAAAGACCAGCGGCAAAGCGGCGCCGCTCATCATCATGCGCGCAAACGACATGGTGCTCGTAAAGTAAGCACCGACGCCCATGGCGCAAAAGCCCAAAAAGATCAGGGCAGACATGACAAGGTTGTACGCGCGCGGCGACATCTCCTTGGCACGGCTTGCACCGGTCTCGATGGGGCCGTTCTGATAGCCCTGGATATCGTTCATACTTCGTCCTTTCAAAAAGCGCACGACAGCGCCGTAGGTGACAAGATTCCTGCCATTGTACCCGAATGCCGCACGTCCTTACCTACGGCGCTCGCCCTCAAGCGTACGATCAAAGGCCCAGACCCACCAACGCATCACGTGTGCCTGCGAGCCGTCTGCCCACTCGCGCGTCTGGTCCTCCAGATACAACTCGGTCGCGTGCCCGCCAAAACGCACCTTATATGTTGCCGTACGGATGCCGTAGACCATCAGGCCAAACCCGGTGGTCGAGATAATTTCGTCGATCGTAAAACAACGGCCGTCGACCCAGCAGACGGTGACCGGCACGACCTGTCCGCCCGCGAGGATGCGGGCCACGACGTCCACATACTGCTTGTGCACGCGCCGAGTTTTGCCGTCTGTCTGTCGATATTCCATGCCTCCTATTATCGAACGCATGTTTGTATGTTGTAAAGCGAACAGACTGTGGTTTTGGAGTGTCGTAGTAATCGCACGTGTCCGCATGGCGTGTTAGCAAAAAGAACACCCGCGGTCAACAGGGCTAATATTCAATTTTAGTGCCAAAAAGTCCACTTCTCCCATCAGAACTCGGTAAAGAGACCCGCAGGAGGTGATACGATTTATCATGTTTTTGTAACGTGTCTGCAAACTTCGAGAAAGCCCATATATGGACGTAACGTTCTCAACCTTCCTCGGCCAAATTGTGTCGAACCCAGTCCTTGCCGTCACCGTGATCCTCGCGTTGGGTGCCATCTTCGTCAATGGATGGACCGACGCGCCCAACGCCATCGCGACCTGCGTCACTACGCGTTGCATGCCCGCCCGCGCCGCCATTCTCATGAGCGCCGCATTCAACTTCCTCGGCGTGCTCATCATGACGCACTTTAACGCGAGCGTCGCCAACACCATCTCACATATCGTCGACTTTGGCGGAAACAGCACCATGGCGCTCGCCTGCCTATGCGCGGCGCTGTTCTCCATCGTCGTCTACGGCGCCACAGCGTCGCGTTTTGGCATCCCCACCTCGCAAAGCCACAGCCTTATCGCCGGCCTGACCGGTGCCGCCATCGCCCTCGGCGGTGCGAGCAGCGTCAACGTCCACGAGTGGATGAAGGTCATCTACGGCCTGGCGCTCTCCATCGGCCTGGGCTTTGTCATGGGCTGGGTCCTGTGCAAGCTCGTCTCGATTCTTTTCGCCGCCGCCAACAGGCGACGTGCCAATGTCTTCTTTAAATACGCTCAGATCGCGAGCGCTGCGGCCATGAGCTTTATGCACGGCGCGCAGGATGGACAGAAGTTCATCGGCGTGCTCTTTTTAGGCGTGGCCTTTGCCAGCGGCCAGACGAGCGTCGGCGATGCAGGCATCCCCATCTGGATTATGCTGCTGTGCTCGGCCACTATGGGTATCGGCACCAGCGTGGGCGGCGAGCGCATCATCAAGTCCGTCGGCCAGAGCATGGTCAAGCTCGAAAAGTATCAGGGCTTCTCCGCCGACCTGGCGGGCGCCGCAAACCTGCTGCTTGCCACCCTTACCGGCATCCCCGTGTCCTCCACACACATCAAGACCTGCGCCATCATGGGCGTCGGTGCCGTCAAGCGCCTCTCAGCCATCAACTTCGGCGTCGTCAAAGACATGATGTTCACCTGGTTCTTCACCTTCCCCGCCTGCGGACTCATCAGCTTTGTCATGGCCAAGCTGTTCATGATGTTCCTCTAGTCAAACCGAACGTCCATCCGGACCGCATTACTTCGCCCACCCGTCTTCGCCTCGAAAGGACCCACCCATGGCAAAGAAACCCGATTCGTTCTACTTTGATAACTACGTTGCCTGCGCCGACCTCGCCGTTCAGGCAGCCGAGCTGCTCACCAAGATTTTTGAGAACTTTGACCCCGCGCAGATCCACGACATGCTCGATAAGATGCATGCGATTGAGCATGCGGCAGACAAGAAGCACCACGAGCTCGAAGACGCCTTGCTCACCGCCTTTATCACCCCGCTCGAGCGCGAGGATCTGGATCTGATGAGCTGCTCACTCGACACCGTGCTCGACCGCATCGAGGGCGTCGTGCAGCGCGTCTACTTCACCAACATCCAGAGCATCCATCCCGACGCCATCGTCATCGCTCACAAGGTGACTGACGCCTGCCGCGCCATGAAAGACCTGATGGTCGAGCTGCCCAACTACCGCAAGTCCAAGACCCTGCGCGAACTCGTCATCCAGATCAACACCATCGAGTCCGAAGCCGACGAGCTCTATATCAACGCCATGCGCAACCTGCACGTTAACGGCAAGGACCCGCTCGAGGTCATCGCCTGGCGTGACGTGTACGCCTTCCTGGAGTACTGCGCTGACTGCTGTGAGAATGTGGCCGATGTTGTGGATTCGATTGTCATGAAGAACAGTTAATTGGGGGTACGTATCCCGGCGGCGAAGGGCCGGCCGCGGTTTGCTTTCTCACTCCGGCTGCTTTGCAGAGTCGTTCGAAAGTAAACCGTGGCCGGCCCTTCGCCTTACGTACCTCCATTGGAACTTTGGCTGATAGTTTTAGCGCAATGGGGGTTTGGCTGAAGGGACCTTTGGTACCCGTTCGGACACTTTGGCCCTTGATGAGCGTTTGGCTGATTGCTGCTTTGGGTACTCTTTGGGTTACTTTGGGTTTGTTTGATTTTTAATTATAGGAGGGCTTGTATGTCGTATTTGGATCTGGCTCGGGGTCGTTATTCTTGTCGCGAGTTTGAGGATCGGGTCGTTGAGAAATCGGTCGTGGATGCCATTGTTGAGGCTGGGCGTATTGCTCCTTCTGCTTGTAATAATCATCCAAGCCGTGTGATGGTGCTTGATACTCCGGAGTTGTTGGAAAAGGCCGCTGCTTGTCAGCCGCGCTTTGCTCGTGATGGGTCTATCTTTGGGGCTCCGCTTATCTTTCTTATTTGCAGCGTTACTGACGATGCTTGGGTGCGCCCTTATGACCAGATGAACTCCAGTGCCATCGACACCTCGATCGTCTGCGATCAGATGATGATGGATGCGGAAGAGCAGGGCCTGGGTACGTGCTGGGTGTGCCATTTTAAGCCCGAGGTGGCCTGTGAGCAGTTCAGCCTGCCCGAGGGCATCTATCCCTATCACATGCTCGTCTGCGGCTATCCTGCCGACCATATCGCCGACCCCGAGCAGCGCGAGGCCCGCACCATTCCCCTCCCCGACTTCCTCCTCAAGTAGATTTTTGGGACAGGCCTTAAAATCCACCTTTGACCACGCGACCTTCGCCGAGTCCTGTGCCCTCAAACGCAGGACTCGGCGTTTTGTTTTGCAGACTGCATGCAGCCACAAAAAAGGACCCGCAAGCTGCGGGTCCTTTCTAGGGACTAAATTGTAGACCGAATGTTAGTCCAGGTCGTCGGCAGCAAAGTTGTCGATCGGGGCGAAGGGATCGGCCACGGGGACAACCGGGTCAGCGACGGGCAGCGGCTCGGCGGGAACAGTCACCGCAGGAGAAGCGGCAGAACCGACCGGCGTGGAGGCCATGAGGTCGGCCGGGAAGGAGTTCTGGGCATCGTCCATGAAGTGCTGGATGAGCTTGAGATACTCGGCCTTGAACTCCTCACGGGAAGCCTTGAGACGATCGATCTCCTCGAGCTCAGCCTGCTTTTCGGTCAGAGCCTGGCGGATAACCTCGCGTGCCTTGGCGTCAGCCTCGTTGCGGATACGCTCAGCGTTCTCGTTGGCATCGTTGACGATGGTCTCAGCGGTCTGCTGGGCAGCAATCAGGGCAGCGGAAATCTGGCGCTCCTGAGCGGAGAAGTCAGGGGCGGGAGCAGCCACGGGGGCGGCAGGAACGGCCTGGGCGGTGGCATCCTGAGCCTGGGCAAGCTGAGCCTGCGCATCGGCAAGCTGCTGCTCGGTAGCAGTCAGACGACCCTTAAGGTCGACGATCTTAGCGAGCATAGCGTCAACCTCGGAGGACAGCGTCTCCAAGAAGACGTCGACCTCGGCAGGATCGTAGCCACGCTTGGCCTCAGAGAAAGTCTGAGCCTGGATGTCTGCAGGGGTAATAGCCATAACAAGTCTCCTTTTTCATCGCCTCGGCGCTACACGCCCGACGTAAGTTACTAAGTCAGTTCTACACGAGTATACCTATAAGAAGCTGCAGAACCAGCCTCTGCACCAACTGCAACGCAATAATCGCAACGACCGGCGAAAAATCGATACCGCCCATCGGCGGAATGAAACGACGGAACAGGTTAAGCCACGGACCGCACACGCTATCAAGCACCGCGGCAATATCCTGAAGCAAACCACCCTGCTTCATGGGAATCCACGTCATAAAGCAGTAGACGACAATGAGCGTGGAATAGAAGTTGAACAGCGTGTTGACCAGCTGGACGATAGTGTAGATGTTGATGGGAATCTCCTCGTCTTGTCTTTACTTAAGGTAGCCGTCCGCACGAAGCTTCTTGAGATCGGAATCTTTGACCTCGCAACCGGCGGGCAGCACCATGAACACGCGGTCGCCCACCTCCTTGACCGTGGCACCCAGACCGCAGGCAAAGCCGTAAGAGAAGTCCAAGACGCGCTTGGCAACTTCGGTACGTACGCCCACAAAAATCAGTGCGACAGGCTGCTTGGTGCGAACGCGGCGCACCACGGTCTCCACGTCGTCATAGCTCTCGGGGCGCAGGACATAGGCCGGCAGCTGCGGCGTGGCGTTGATGATATTGCTCGCATAGGCCGAGGCATCGCTCGGTGCAGGCGCGGGTACAGCGGCGGCACGGGCGCGGGTGTTCTCGGCGTAGCTCGACGGCGTGTCATAGGCACCAGGACGATAACCGCTCGCAACACTGTCCTGCGAGCGCGAAGGCGGGTTATACGTCGTGGCATGGCGGGAGTCATCGCCGACCAGCTGACCGGAGCGCGTATACACGGCAACCGACTCAGCTTCACCGCGGCGCGTCTGACCAAGCAGGCCGTTGCTTGGCTCGTCTTGGGTGTAGAAGCCCTCGCCCGAAGCACCGCTGTAGCCGTTGCCCTGATAACTATCGTCATAGCCGTCATCGTAGCCGTAGTCGTCGTCCTGGCCATAACCCTGGTCGTAACCCTGCTGGCCGCCCAGGTGCATCTTATTTTTAATCTCGTCAAGGAAGCCCATGGTTGTGTCCTCTCGCGGTTTAGTGCAGGCGCCCCGATAATCAGTGCGCACTTCAGAGCCTTATTTTACTGCAAACTCCGGGCTAAATACTACCCTGCCCAGGCGAACGAGCGTAGAGCCCTCCTCAAGGGCAGGCTCAAAGTCCTCGCTCATGCCGCAGGAAAGCTCAGGCAGGTTCAAATCGAGATGTGCCGCCTCCAGCTCATCCCTCAGCTCACGAAGCCCCGCAAAGGTACGGCGTGCCACATCCTTATTCCCCCGGGGCGCCATAGTCATAAGCCCCTGTACGCAAATTCCCTCAAGTTCCGCAAGCTCACCCGCGGCGGCGCGAATCTCATCGGGCGAAAAGCCTCCCTTCGACTCCTCACCGCTCACATTGACCTCAATGAGCACACGCTGGGGGCCGGCGAGCTCGCCTGCCTCAATCTTGCGGGCAGCACGGCTCGAGATCGCCTGCGCCAGATGCAGCGAACCCACCGAGTGAATCAGCTCGGCTGAGCCCAGCACCGCATTAATCTTATTGGTCTGCAGGTTCCCGATCATATCGAAGCGCACCTCGGGCAGCTCCGGATGCTCCGCCAGACCCGTGAGCTTGCGAACCAGCTCCTGCGGGCGATTCTCGGCAAAATGGCGATATCCCGCCTGGATGGCGGCAACGGTCTCATCGACACCAACGGTCTTGGACACGGCAATGAGGCGCGCGGCGTCGTGGGGACGGCCTGCGCGATCGAGCGCCGCATAAAAACGTTCCAGAATCTGCTCGCGGCGAGCGCGCATCAAGTCCAAATAGTTATCCATTGCCAATCGCCTCCGCTGACAGCCAAACAAGTAGTCCCATGCTATCGCAAGAGCGCGGCCCCGCATGTGCAAGGCCGCGCTCACTTAGGTATTTACAATCTTTCGACGAACGGAATTACTTACTCCTCGTCGTCCTCGCCATCGTCCTCGTCCTCAAGATGATCGAGCAGGTAGCGAAGACCCTCGCTGACCTCGTTAGTGGGCACCTTGGCAACGTAGCGAGCGTCGACGGCGGGCCTCATGATAACACCCTCGCCCGAAGGCACGCGCATGCTCTCGAGCTCATCCTCATCAGTGCAGGCGATATCACCGGCAGTCATACGCTGTCCGGTCAACAGGAAGGTCAGACGGCAGGCGGCATCGATGGAAATCGAGGCGATGCGATCGAGATAGCGCGATACCATGATGGCGCGGCGCAGGTCGTCATAGTTGCCGTCGTCGTCCATAAAATCGCCCGTGTCCATGCGGTTAAAGGTGCGGAAGAACTTCTCGTAGGCGGCGTGCACTGGCTCGTCCTCGACGGCCAAGTTGCAGATGATGGACATGTCGTTGGTGACGAGCGCAGAAAGCGAAGAGCCCAGCACCTGGTAGACGGCCTCAGCCTCGGCCTCGACCGTGCCGACAAGCTCCTTGGGCAGCGAGATGTCGGCCTTGATCATATGACGCGTGGCGCGGCAAATCTGGCGAACCTTATCGGTCATGCGCTGCAGGTTAAAGTCGACGTAGATGATCGTCTGCAGCAAGCGGAAGTCGGAGGCGACCGGTGACTGCGTGGCAATCAGGTTGTAGCAGACGGCCTCCAGGTTGGCGCAGCGTGCGTCAATCGAAAGCGTGCGCTTCTTGGTCTTGGTGGCGAGCTTGCGGTCGTCGGTCACATAGGCCTTCACGGCATCGTGGAGGGCCAGATCGACGGCCTCGTAGATGCTCAGCATCTCGTGACGGGCCTCGATGAGCTGACGGGAAAACAGTTTGCGCATGGTTCACTCCAATCAGTTGGGTGCGGTCATGCCGCCCGCACAGTGAATACGCACCGGACCAGATCCGATCGGCTTGGGACTAGTCGCACCGATCAGCCAAAGCGGCCGGTGATATAGTCTTCCGTCCGCGAGTCCACCGGGCTGGTGAAGATCGCGTCGGTTTGACCATACTCGATGAGCGTGGCGGGCTCGCCGGCAACTTCCTGCAAGAAGAATGCGGTGTAGTCGCTAATGCGAGCTGCCTGCTGCATTGAATGCGTGACGATGATGATCGTCATCTCGGGCGCCAGCTCGGCCATCAGATCCTCGACCTTAGAGACGGACGTGGGGTCGATGGCGGAGCAGGGCTCGTCCATCAGAAGGACATCGGGTTGCACCGCAAGCACGCGCGCGATGCACAGACGCTGCTGCTGACCGCCCGAGAGCGCCAAACCATCCTTGTTGAGCTGATTGGATACCTCTTTCCAGAGGTTGGCGCGCTTGAGCGATTCTTCCACGATGTCATCGAGGTCACTTTTGCTAGTCACGCCCTGCAGACGAGGGCCAAAGGCGACATTCTCGTAGATGGATTTGGGAAACGGATTGGGCTGCTGAAAGATCATGCCCACGCGGCGACGGAGGTCGACCGGGTCGACACCCTCGGCATAGATATCGTTGCCGTCGAGCGTCATGGTGCCCTCGACGCGCGTACCCTCGATCAGGTCATTCATGCGGTTGATGCAGCGCAAAAACGTCGACTTGCCGCAGCCCGAAGGGCCAATGAAGGAGGTGATGGCGTTTTTGGCGATGTTGAGGTCAAGCCCCGTCAGCGCATGAAAGTCACCGTACCAAAAGTTGAAATCCTTGGCCGTAATGGCCGCTTGCTCCAACGTGGGAGCGGACTGATAAACGGACATGGGACTCCTTAACTAGCGACGCTTGCGCGACAGGAAGCGCGCAAACAGGTTGAAGGCCAAAATGATCACCATCAGCAAGAGCGCGGTGCCGTAGGCTGCGTTCATGTTGATGCCGTCGTTGGCAAGCAGGTACAGGTGAACCGTCATGGGGCGGCCGGAATCGAGCGGCGAAATAGGCAGGTTGATGGCCTGGCCCATGGTGTAGAGCACCACCGCGGTCTCGCCAATGGCACGGCCGATGGCGAGGACGATGCCCGTGGCAATACGGCCAAAGGCAGAAGGAAGCACGATCTTGGAGACAACCTGCCACTTGGTGGCGCCCAGGCCGTACGCGCCCCAACGGATATAGCGCGGAACGGCGCGAATGGCCTCTTCGGTGGTGCGCATGACGATGGGGAGCATCAAGAGCGCAAGTGCCAGAGCGGCAGAGACCATCGAAAGGCCCAGGCCCATAGCCTCGACAAACAAGGCGTAGCCAAACAGGCCCATAACGATGGAGGGCACCGAGGCCAAAGCGTCAGCAGCGTAGCGAATGAGCTCGACGACCTTGCCCTGCTTGGCGTACTCGGCCAGATAGACGGCTGCCAGCACAGCGATCGGCGTGCAGATAAGCATGGCGAGCGCCGTCACGTAGACGGTCGAGACGATCGTGGGCCAAATTCCGCCCTCGGCGTTGACGCCCTGAGGCCAACCGAAGATAAAGTCGAGCGAGATATGCGGTAAGCCGTTAACAACCACGTAGGCGATGATAGCGACCAGCACCAGCGTGGTGATGTATGCCGCGGCACGGAACACGCCAAGCATGATCTTGTTGGACAGGTCCTTGTTGATGCGGCCCTTCTTGCCGTGGGAAAGGGCACGCTTGATGCGCTCGCGCGACGAGGTCGCATCGACCGTCGCGTCAACGGAATCGGACATAGCCTACCCCCTCTTCTTCTTGGAAATCAGACGGACGATGCCCACCAGCGTGGCGGAGATGATAAACAGGACCACGCCCATGCCGAACAGCGCCGAGCGGTGCAGACCCGAGGAATAGCTCATGTCGAGCGCAATCTGGCTCGTGAGCGTCGAGATGGGGCTCGCAATGCTATCGGGAATAACCGGGGCGTTACCCACGACCATGAGCACGGCCATGGTCTCGCCGATGGCACGGCCCATACCCAGCACGATGGCATCCACGATACCCAGCTTGGCGGCAGGTAACACGACCTTATAGATGGTCTGCCACTTTGTGGCGCCCATGGCATACGATGCCTCGCGAATGCCCATGGGAATGGAATTGAGGGCATCGATGGTGAGCGTGGTGATGGTAGGGACGATCATGATGGCGAGCACAAACCACGCCGTCAGCGCACCAAAACCAAGGCCGCCGGTCAGTTGTGCGATAAACGGGCGGATGATGATCATGCCGAAAAAGCCGTAGATGATAGAAGGGATGCCGGCCAGCAGGTCGACGGCAGGGCTGATGAGCTTGCGCACGCGCTTGCCGGCGATCTCGACCAGGTACACGGCCGTGCCCACACCTAGCGGCACGCCCATGGCGAGCGCACCGACGGTCACCAGACCTGAGCCGGCAAGCAGCGACATGATGCCGTAGTGGCCCTCAGAGGGCGCCCACGTAAAGCTAAAGAAGTCCGCCAGACCGATGTCGGTAAAGACGGGCAGCGCCGAGTACGTGGTAAAGACAAAAATCAGGATGACGGTAACGACCGCCAAAAACGCGCAGGCAAAGAAGATCCACTGCAGCGCCTTCTCCTTGATATAGGTACTGCGCGATACGAGCGCCAGCTCGCGCTTCTTGGGTGCCTGAGCATTCTGCTCAGTCTGGGAGTTTTCCTGTGCTTCCATGCTACTCACTCCCCTTCTCGTCGTTGGTGACGGGAATAAAGCCCGCCTCGCGAATCTGCTTGTCCATCTTTTCGGACGTCACGTAGTCGATGTAATCCTGCGCCTGCTGCGAAGGCGCACCCTTCACAAAGAAGTAAAGGTCGCGCGAGATGGGATAGCCGCCACTCGCGACCGTCTTCTCGGACGCCTCAACATGATTGACCGAGACAGCCTTGACCGAGGTCTTGGCGTTGAGGCTATCGACGAAGCCCAGCGAAATGTAGCCGATGGCCCCACGCGAACGAGATACCACGTCGCGCACCTGGCCCGTACCCGAAAGAACAGCCGAGCGGCGATCGAACGGCGTGCCATCCATCACGATGGTACGGAAGGCCTCGCGCGTACCGGACGCCTCGTCTCGGTTGATGACCTGAATCCTCAGGTCCTCGCCACCGACCTCTTTCCAATTGGTAATCTTGCCGGCGTAGATATCGCGGAGCTGCTCGGTCGAGAGGTTATCGACGGGGTTGTCGTCGTTCACGATGACCGCAATACCGTCGTGGGCAATGACGATGGGAGTCAGGCCCAGATCCTGTTCGTCGGCATTGAGTCCACGGGAGGAGCTGGCGATATCGGCCGTGCCGGCGCTGACGGCCTCGATCCCAGCGGAAGAACCCAAACCGGAAACGAGCACGTCGATGCCGGTCTCCTCCTTAAAGCCCTCGGCCGCAATCTCGGCGATAGGAAGGCAGGTCGTGGAGCCGGCCACGGTAATGGAAGAGGTAGAAGATCCCGAAGAACAGGCGCACAGCGTAAGCGTAAGCACAGCGGCGCTCAGGACCGATACGATCTTTCTCATAGCATCACGCCGATCGCAGCATGGCGCCCACAGGTGCCGTCCTCGTTACGGTAGGAATAAAAGCGGTCGTTCTGACGCACGGTCGAAAGCTGGGTATCCACGATATTATCCGCGTCGACACCGACATCTACCAGCGACTCGCGAATGGCAGCGGAAAGATCGAGCATGCGAGAGGTATTCGCATCGATGCAAGAGAACTCGGCGGCAAAGCGATCCATGAGTTCCTGGGATACCTCATATTCGCCACCCAGGATATGGGGGCCGATATAGGCGGAAACGTCGCTCGCATCGCAACCGGCAGCATCGCAAAGCGCCTGGCACGCCTTGGCGGAAATACGTGCAATCGTGCCCTTCCAACCGGAGTGCACCACGGCAAATCCGCCGGGGGCCACCAGCACCACGGGAACGCAGTCGGCAAAGCAGAGCAGCACGGGCACGTTATGCGCCGTGCAGACGATGGCATCACAGCCCTCGGCAATCTGCTCGCGAACGTCCTCAAGGTCATCGGCGCCGTTCGAGGTCACCGCAACGATATGATCACCATGGACCTGATTGGGAACGAGCAGGTTGTGCTCGCACTCGGCGGCGCACATGGCTTCGAGCGCTCGACGGCGATTTTCTTGAACGGCAAAGGGGTCATCGCCTACATGCGAGCCCAGATTGAGCGAGGAGTACGCATCTTCGGAAACGCCACCGGTGCGCTCGGTAAAGGCAAAACGAACATCGTGCGTCGCGCCCTCTACCAACGTAACTCCATCATGGTCGACACGCGAAACGTTGTCCGCACGTGCTGCCATACTAAAGCCTCCTAATAACACAAGTATCGCGGCGACGCCGCAGCAGTCCGTGTCATACGGCTGCCATACTTTATCAAAAGGATACCCGCAGCAGTACGGACCAAACGTAAAGGGAACGTAAGGAGATTGGAGGCTTTCGTTTACAAAGACGAACCACAACAAAAAAAGGGGTGCGCCCAATCGGACGCACCCCATGCAGGTCGTTGAGAAAAACGAACTAGAAGCTGCCGCGCTTGAGGAAGTCGGGAAGCTCAAACTGATCGTTGCCAAAGTTGGGCAGCTCGGTACCACCGACGTTGCGAGTCGGGGCAGCCTGAGCGGGGCTGGCAGCCGGAGCGGTGCGCTGCGGCTCAGCAGAAGCAGCGGCCTTGCTCTGGGACTGCTGGGCAGCGAAGAGCTCGTCCTGACGGTTGACGTTGGAGTCGGAGAAGCCCGTGGCGATAACGGTGATGCGCACCTGGTCGCCCAGGGACTCGTCAACAACGGTACCGAAGATGATGTTGGCCTCGGGGTCGACGGCATTGGCGACAACGTCGGCGGCGTCGCTGATCTCCTGGATGCCCAGGTCCTTGGAGCCGGCGATGGAAAGCAGGACACGCGTGGCGCCATCGATGGAGCTCTCGAGCAGCGGGCTGGAGATGGCCTGCTGGGCAGCGTCGACGGCACGGGTGTCCCCAGAAGAGGTACCGATACCCATCATGGCGGTACCGGCCTGCTTCATGATGGTCTTAACATCGGCGAAGTCCAGGTTGATGATACCGGGGACGGTGATGAGGTCGGTGATGCCCTGGGTGCCCTGGGAAAGGACGCCATCGGCAATCGCGAAGGCCTCGAGCATGGTGGTCTTCTTCTCGGCGATGTCGAGCAGCTTATCGTTAGGGATGACGATCATGGTGTCGACGCAATCGGAGAGGGTCTTAATGCCCTCCTCGGCGCTCTTCTTGCGCTTGCGGCCCTCGAAGGTGAAGGGCTTGGTCACGACGGCGACGGTCAGCGCACCGACCTCGTTCATCGCGATATCGGCAACGATGGGAGCAGCGCCGGTACCGGTGCCACCGCCCTCGCCGCAGGTGATGAACACCATGTCGGCGCCAGCGAGCGCCTCGGCAATGTCGTCGCGGGACTCATCGGCAGCCTTGCGGCCAACCTCGGGGTTGGCGCCGGCGCCCAGGCCGCGGGTAAGGTCGGTGCCGATGTGCACCTTGATATCGGCATCAGAGATCGCGAGTGCCTGAGCATCGGTGTTGATGGCAACAAACTCGACGCCGCGGATGCCCTCTTCGATCATTCGATTGACCGCGTTGGTACCGCCGCCGCCGACGCCGACCACCTTAATGACGGCAAGGTAGTTGTTGATCTCTGTCTCGTGCATGTCGGTCCTCCGAACAAAGGTTATAGCCATAGCATGGGTCGACCCCTGCGCACATTAACCTTCAGGTTGAAAGTAAATGCAAAGGTAAACCGTATTATGGTTGCACATTATGAACGTATCAGTCAAATAATTGACCGTGAAAACCAAACAAACCAGATAAACGGCGTGGTATGGCCCCTCAACAAAGCATCAACCAGCGCTACGAGGTCGGAGCGTTCCTAAATGTATAGTTACCCGGAGAGCGCACATTGATATACGTTACGCCCTCTACCTGCGAAAGCAGCTTGGTGACTACGCGCTCCTTCTTGACGATATCGTTCGAATCGCCCAGCGACACCTCAATGCCGTTATTGAGGTTTGCCGAGATGGCTTCGACCGAAGGCGTGGAAATATCCTTGACTTGTCCCAAGAACTCGCTCGAAAAACCACGCACATAATCCAAGCCAGCCTTAACGGCCTTGGAGCTCACTGCCTGGCCGGAAACCGGAGCGACATCCGCCGAGACATCAGTCAACAACACCGCGCCATAGTGCTTAGCGAGCGCCAGCGCGGCATCGATTCCGGTCAAGGTATTTGAGCCCTGCCCTGTCGTGATGACGTTGCCTTGGTCGTCCACTTCGACCGACGTCGACAGTGGGGCGATCCAGGTGTCATCATCCCCGATGGCCCAGGCAAGGTCATCGGAACTGATATAGGCAATTGCGATGACCTTGCGCTCCATCGGCGTAATGATGAGCGTATGCGGGAACTGACGCTGGACATCCACGCCCGAGACCCACGGATTCTGCTTGAGGTCCTCGGTAATCTGGTCGGGATCGACGTTAAAAAGCGACGTTCCCTCGGGCAAATCGATCAGCTGGATAGCATCGTGCTTCGTCACATGCTCGCTGCCTTGAATCTGAATATCAGTGGCGGTAAACAATCCAGAGTTGATCACCACGATGGCAACGACGACGAGCACGGCCAAGGCGGCCAGAACGCCGCCCACGATTTTGCCTTTGCCTGCAACGACAGAAGCGGCGTCTGATGTTTTATTTACCATCGCCCCAAGTGAAGACAACGGGTTGACGCTTTTTTTACCCGAAGGCTTCTTGGCGGTAGCCGGCACCGATGTCAGCGAGCGCGGTTTCGATGCGCCCAGCGTGCGACCTGGACGCGGCGCTTTAGTTCCCGTCGAGGGCTTAGGAGTTGCCATGGGACGGGCGGGTTTGGCGCCCATAACAGGCTTTGACGTCACCGAGGGACGCGAGGACTTTTTTGCGGCCGGACGATTACCGAGCTGCGAGCCGACAACCGGACGACTGGTCTGTCGAGCATGCCCGACAGACTTAGAGTGCGCGACGGTATTGCGTTGAGGTTTGGCAGGCGCGCCGGAACGCCCTCCGGCGCGGCGGAAGGTGGGTTTCGATGCTCTAGAAGCCGAGGAATTTAACTTCCGGTCTGAGCTCGATGCCATACGCCTCCCTCACCTTTCCGTGCACATGTCTGATAACCGCGGCAACGTCATCGGCCGAGGCAGTTCCGTTATTAACGATAAAATTAGCGTGAACGGGCGAAACTTCCGCGCCGCCAATCGAAAAACCCTTTAATCCACAATCCTCGATAAGCTTGCCCACACTCGCATCGGGCGGGTTGCGAAAGACCGACCCGCAGGATGCGCGACCCATGGGCTGCGTACGCTTGCGCCTCGTCAGGTACCGCTCCATGCGCTCGCGAATGTCGGCCTTGGGCGCCGGTTTAAGCTTGAGCACGCACTCGAGGATAATCTCATTGCGGGGAAGGCTACATTCGCGGTAGCCCCAAGTGATCTCGGACCCCGCATAATGCTTGATACCGGATGCCGGGTCAAACGTTACGACATCCTCAACCAGCGAGCCAATCCACTCGGTCCGTGTGCCGGCATTCATAGATATCGCACCGCCAACCGAGCCAGGGATGCCAACGGCAAACTCAAGGCCCGAGAGGCTACGCGACAGGGCATCGTTGACCAGGCGCGCAAACATCACGCCCGCACCGACCGTCAGCGTACAACCGTCATCGGCAACAACCGTGCGCTGAAACTCACGTCCGAGCGAAATGACGGCGCCGCGATAACCGCCATCGGCAACCAGCAGATTGGAGCCCTTGCCGATGATGACCCACGGCACCTGCTCGCGATCGAGCACCGCCACGGCGCGGCGAAGGGCATGATAGCTATGGCACGTCACAAAGAGGTCGGCCTTGCCGCCGATACGATAGCTCGTATGACGCGCAAGGCGCTCGTCCTCGATCACATCCGTGTCGATCATGCCCGAGAGCGCCATGACGGCGTTAAACAGACCCATTAGACTTAAGCGTCTTTCTTGGCAGTCAGATACTCAATGAACTCGGGACCGACGGTCGTAACGTCACCAGCACCCATAGTGAGCAGCAGGTCGCCCTCGCCCACCATCTGCTCGAGCTCCTGATTGAGCTCAAGACGGCTGGAGCAGTACACGACCTCCTTGCCAGGATGCTTGGCGCGCACGGTATCGGCGAGCATCTTAGAGGTAACACCCGGAATGGGCATCTCGCCAGCCGAGAACACATCAATCAGCAGCAGTTTATCGGCATTGGCAAATGCATCGGCAAAGTCGTCGCACAGGGCCTGCAGACGCGAATAACGGTGCGGCTGGAACACGACGTCGACATGCTTGTAGCCCAGCGACGAAGCGGCAGCAAGCGTCGCCTTGATCTCGGTGGGGTGATGGCCGTAATCATCGACCACGGTGATGCCATCGATATCGCCCACGTGGGTAAAGCGACGGCGGACGCCCTCAAAGCTCGAGAGCGCCTTGGCGGCGGCGTCGATGTCAAGGCCCAGGACATGGGCGACGGTGAGCACCGCCGTGGCGTTGAGCATGTTGTGGCGACCAGGATTGCTCTTGATCTCCACAGCGTGCTCAGTGCCGTCCTCAAAGCGAACGATAAAGTCGCTCTGGATGCCCTTGACATCCGGGTGCATGCAGACGATGTCGTTGCTCTCGGCAAAGCCGTAGGAAAGCACGTGACGGCCCGTCGACTTGGCGAGCTCGACCAGATGCGAGTCCTCACCGCAGACGATGACGGTGCCGTCCTCGCCCACCAGGCTCATGAATTTGGCGAAAGTTGCCTCGATCTCCTCGATACCCGAGTAGTGATCGAGGTGGTCGGCCTCGACGTTGGTCACAATGACCACGTTGGGGTTCAGGAACAGGAAGGAGCTGTCGGACTCGTCGGCCTCGGCGACAAAGTAGTCGCCCGAGCCGTTCTTGCCGTTCGTGTCATAGCCCTCGACGATGCCACCGATCAAGAAGCTCGGATCCAGACCCATGCGGTCGAGCATGGTGGCGCACATCGAAGACGTGGTGGTCTTGCCATGCGTGCCGGCAACAGCGACGGTGGTGTAGCCGTGGCCCAAAGCAGAGAGCATCTTAGCACGGGGCCACACGGGAATACCAAGCTCGCGAGCGCGCACGAGTTCAGGGTTGGACTCCGGAATAGCGGTGGAGACAACAACCACGTCGGGCTTGACCTCGTCGATCGTGGCGGCCTCATGGCCCACATGCACCTTCACACCAGCGCGGGTAAGCTGGCGGATATAACGTGACGTCTTAAGGTCGGAGCCGGTAACGGCATAACCGCGCTCGTGCAGAACGAGGGCGATGCCGCTCATGCCGGCGCCGCCGATACCGATAAAGTGGGCGCTCTTAAACTCGGGCGCGGAGGTTGCAGTCTGGGAATCAGCCATGTGCTCGTGTACTCCTTGCGTAAACACTGCCTGTAACCCGTTAACTGTACCGCACCTACCGCATCAGCGCGAGGGCGACCGACGATATCCCGTCTAACTAACGCAAACCCTCTACCGCATCCGCCAGAAGAGCGGCGGCCCTATCCTGAGCCAGACCACGCGCCGCCTGACGCATGGCGTCGCGCGCCGCCGCGTCATCGAGCAGGTGCAGCAGTTCATCGGCAAAGGCAGAACCGTCGATATCGGCATCGGCGCAGAGCA
>CAJMOM010000014.1:0-18337 GCA_905215005.1 uncultured bacterium
CGAGGCCGGCCTTACCGGAATGGAGCCCATCTCGGGCATCCCCGGATCGGTCGGCGGCGCCTGCTACATGAACGCCGGTGCCTACGGTGCCTGCATGGCCGATGTGCTGGAGTCCGTGCGCGTCTACAAACCCGCTCGCCAGCTCGACGACGGCACCCGCGGCAGCGGCAATATCATCGAGTTCGATGTCGACGAGCTCAACCTGGGCTATCGCAAGAGCCGCATCGCCGACGACGGCTTTATCGTTCTTTCTGCCACCTTCAACCTCGCTCCGGGCAACGCCGCGATGATCAAGGCCGACATGGACGACTACCGTCAGCGTCGTGAAGACAAGCAACCGCTCGACATGCCGAGTGCCGGCTCCACTTTCAAGCGCCCCGAGGGTTACTTTGCCGGCAAGCTCATCATGGATGCCGGCCTGCGAGGACACGCCGTTGGCGGCGCGCAGGTGAGCGAGAAGCACTGCGGCTTCATCGTCAACGCCGACCACGCCACCGCCGCCGACGTCGACGAACTCATCCGCGACATCCAAGCCAAAGTCAAAGAGCAGTTCGACGTAGACCTAGAACCCGAAGTCCACCGAGTAGGCGAATTTTTATAAAAAGAAGGCCCCGAAAGGGGCCTTCACCATATTTATTCAGACAACCCAGTCCGGTGTGTCACGCCTCGCCCCCAGTCCCGGACCAACTTTCTTCAAACCGCAGCTACGACAGCGCAATACCGCCAAGCCAGCCCCAACGCACGCCAGAGCCAGTGCCATAGAAGCTAATAAACGAATCGAGCGACTTAGACGTAATGGCACCCTCGTTGCTCATAACAATGCCGCCGCCAACGTAGATACCCACATGACCGTAGATGAGGCCCGGAGCACCCGTGCCGCTGTGCGAGGAATCGGCAACAATCATGCCCACCTGCAGCGCCGAGCGGTCGGAGCTATAGCACCATGCGTTAAACATGTCGCACGCATTGCCGCCAAAGTAGCCAACGCCGGCGTTACGGAAGACATTGGTGACCCACGCCGCGCACCAGTTCTGACCCGGCGAAGGCGTGGAGTAGCACGCGTTGACGACAGCCTGCTGCTTGCCCGAGCCGGCATTCTGCTGCGGAGTTCCGGGCGCATACGATCCACCACCCGAGTAGGAATTGTTCTTGTTCGCGGCGGCAGCGGCAGCGGCGGCCTTCCTGGCAGCCTCCTCAGCCTGGGCGGCAGCGAGGATCTCGGAATCGCGCTGAGCCATGAGCTCCTTGACGTCGTCGGAAAGACCGTTCAGCACGGTCTGGACTTCTTGCTGCTTGGCCTGCATATCCTGCATCTGAGCCGTCTGCTGGTCCTTGAGCTTCTCTAAGTCGGCTTTCTGCGACTCAAGCTCGGTCTTTTGCGCATCGAGCTCTTCCTGGATGGTCTGAATGTCCTCGATGGCATCGCGGTCGCTCTTGTTGATCTTCTCAACATAGTGCGCATTAGCGACGAGTTCCTCAAACGAGCCAGAGGCCAGCAGCAGCGACAGGATGTTCGTGCCGCCGGACTTGTAGCTGGCGGCCACGCGATCGGAAAGGTCGTTGCGCTTCTTCTTGAGCTCGGCCTTCTTTTCATCGATCTGGGCCTGCGTGTCGTCAATCTTGCCCTGGACATTCTCGATGTCGTTGAGGGTCTGGGCATTCTTGTTGGCCAGCGCCGCATACTCATTTGCGATGCTGTCGAGCTGGACCTGAACCTCGTCGAGCTGGGCCTGGGCGGCATTCAGTTTATCGGTGGTTTCTTTGGAAGCCTCCGCCGCATGGGCGCGAGCAGGCAGGCCAAAAAGAACTGCCGCAGAAGCGGCGCCGAACAGAGCCTTGAGGGCAGTGCGGCGCGAGAGCTCCTGGGAAAGGATGGAATCGCTGTTTGGTGACATATGTACTCCGTTACATGTTTATTTATATGTCGCTCAACTCATACATATTAGCGTACATATGGCGCGTCCCAACGATTTCCACGAACGGCAGGAAACTACAAGGTCAGCGGCTCGTAAGCAAATGCCAAAGATCAGGTTATGCGTACGCAAGCTCTTTTGATGAGTACGCTAGCACACCTCTGCTTTTCCTACAGCGCACGATTTGGGCGTCCCTGCCTGCGCTATACTCCCCTGAAGAAGTGTTCCTGATTCGATAGGAGACTACATGTCCAAAGCACTCGACCCCAAAGACACCTGCGTCCTCGTTACCGGTGGCGCCGGCTTTATCGGTTCGCACACCGTCGTTCAGCTGCTCGAGGGTGGCTACCAGGTCGTCATCGTCGATGATCTCTCCAACTCCAGCGCCGTCGCCGTCGACCGCGTCAAGACCATCGTGGGCGACGAGGCCGCCAAGAACCTCACCTTCTACGAAGCCAACGTGCTCGACCGCGATGCGATGAACAAGATCTTCGATACCCATCAGATCGACCGCGTCATCCACTTTGCCGGCTTTAAGGCCGTCGGCGAGTCGGTGAGCAAGCCCGTCGAGTACTACCACAACAACATCGAGAACACCCTGGTGCTCATCGACGTCATGCGCAACCATGGCTGCAAGTCCATCATCTTCTCGAGCTCCTCGACCGTCTACGGCGACCCGGACAACCCGCCCGTCACCGAGGAGGATCCTAAGAAGCCCGCGACCAACCCCTATGGTTGGACCAAGTGGATGATCGAGCAGATCCTTATGGACGTCCACACCGCCGACCCCGAGTGGGACGTCGTGCTGCTCCGTTACTTCAACCCCATCGGCGCTCATCCGTCGGGCCTGATCGGCGAGGACCCCAAGGGCATCCCCAACAACCTGGTGCCCTATGTCGCCCAGGTCGCCGTGGGCAAGCTCGAGGCCGTTCAGGTCTTTGGCAACGACTACCCCACCCCCGACGGCACCGGCGTGCGCGACTACATCCACGTGTGCGATCTGGCCTCTGGTCACGTTGCCGCCCTTAACTGGATGAACGGCAAGACCGGCGTCGAGATCTTTAACTTGGGCACCGGCACCGGCACCTCGGTACTCGAGGTCGTCGCTGCCTTCTCCAAGGCTTGTGGCAAGGAGCTGCCCTACGTGATCCGCGAGCGCCGCGCCGGCGACATCGCTGCCAACTGGTGCGATGCCTCCAAGGCCGAGCGCATGATGGGCTGGAAGGCCCAGTACGACATCGCGGACATGTGCCGCGATAGCTGGAACTGGCAGAGCCACAACCCCAACGGCTTCGCCGACGCCGAGTAGCAAAAACCTACATACCGCTCTTGCCCCGATCTCACGTTGTGAGGTCGGGGCTTTTTCATGGCATGTAACCATTCGCCGAAAATCGACCAACTTTTTTATCTTGCCTGTACATGTTTAAACAACATGTTTTACAATAGGCGTATCGGATCAGAACATCGGAGGCGGACTGCACATCCATCGGCAGGCCGACCCCACAACAAGAAGGTTGGTGAGCGCATTCATGGAGCGTGCAAGCGGCGTCCTCATGCCCGTCTCATCTCTGCCCGGACCATACGGAATCGGCGGCTTTGGCTGGAATGCCTACGACTTCGTCGATTTTCTCGCCTCGTGCAAACAACATTACTGGCAGATTCTGCCCCTTACGACGACCAGCTATGGCGATTCGCCCTATCAGTCGTTCTCGGCCCGCGCAGGCAACCCCAACTTTATCGACTTTGCCGAGCTTATCGAGGCAGGGTATCTGGAGCAGCGCGATATCGATGGCGTGTACCTGGGTTCTGACCCCAGTAACGTCGACTACGGTGCTATCTTTGGCGGCCGCCGTCAGATTCTCGACCGCGCCGCCGAGCGCTTTGCTGCCGACAAGCCGGCCGATTTCGATGACTTTATCCAGGCCAACGAGGACTGGCTCATCCCCTACTGTGAGTTCATGACCGTCAAAGAGGAGTGCGGTCTCAAGGCGTTTTGGGAGTGGCCCGCGGAGCTCCGCACCCGCGGCGAGGCTTCCGCCAAGGTCTGCGCCGACCATCCGGCGCGTATGCTCTACCACCAGATGACGCAGTACTTCTTCGATCGCCAGTGGAGCCGCCTCAAGGCCTATGCCAACGAGCGCGACATTCTCATCATCGGCGACCTGCCCATCTATGTCTCGCGTGACTCCGTCGAGATGTGGGCGACACCTGAGCTCTTTAAGATCGACGCCGCCGGCAATCCCGTGAGCGTCGCCGGCACGCCGCCCGACCAGTTCTCGGCCACCGGCCAGTACTGGGGCAACCCCATCTATGACTGGGATGCCATGGAGTCCGACGGCTTCTCCTGGTGGGAGGGCCGCATTCGCGCCGCCCTCGACATGTACGACGTCATCCGCCTGGATCACTTCCGCGGCTTCGAGGCCTATTGGGAGGTGCCGTTCTCCTCGCCCGATTCGTCCTACGGTTCGTGGACGCAGGGTCCCGGCCTCAAGCTCTTCAAGACGCTCGAGGAAAAGCTCGGCACGCTTCCCATCATTGCCGAAGACCTGGGCTTCCTCACCCCCGGCGTCATCGACATGCGCAACAACTCGGGCTTCCCCGGCATGAAGATCTTGCAGTTTGCCTTTGAGGGCACCAACTCGTACTACCTGCCGCACAACTACATTGCCAACACCGTCGCCTACGTCGGAACACATGACAACGAAACGGCACGCGGCTGGTATGAGGGAACGGCCACCCCGCGTCAGCGCGAGCAGGCGGCCCTGTACACCCACCAGCAGGTCGGCGAGTCCATAGCCGACGCGCTCAATCGCACCATCGCCGCCAGCGTGAGCGACACGTGCATCTACACCATGCAGGACCTGCTCAACTTGGGCAACGAGGCGCGCATCAACACCCCTGCCACGCTGGGCGGCAACTGGACCTGGCGCATGCTCGACGGCGCCATCACCCGCGAGCTCGAGCACAAACTCACCGACTGGACCGAGACCTACTTCCGCATCCCGTCGGAAGCCGAAATCGAGCTTCCTCAATAGGAGCTACCGCGCCCGACCCCACCCCACCGTGCGGACGCGACCGCTTTTCCCGCGCGAGGCCACCCCAATCCCCTCGCGCGGGCTTCTCATGAATTGCAGACATGAAACAACCCATCACAGGAGAAAACATGCCCCAAATTAACCTCATGGAACTCGCCAAGCAGTCTTTTGGCACCTCGCTCGAGCAGCTCGACGGCCGTCGCATTTACAAGCTGCTGGTCAAACTCGTGCAGGAGCGCTCCGCTGCCTGCCCGCTCAACAACGGCAAGAAAAAGCTCTATTACATTTCCGCCGAATTTTTGATCGGCAAGCTGCTCATCAACAACATGATTGACCTCGGCATCTACGACGAGGTTAAGGACCAGCTCACCGCCGCAGGCCACGACCTCAACAAGATCGAGGAATTCGAGGTCGAGCCGTCGCTCGGCAACGGTGGCCTGGGTCGCCTGGCCGCGTGCTTCCTGGATTCCATCGCCACGCTGGGCTTGACCGGCGATGGCGTGGGCCTCAACTATCACTACGGTCTGTTCCGTCAGCGCTTTGTCGACAACCAGCAGAAGGCCGTCCCCGACGAGTGGCTCGGTGAGCAGGACATCCTAGTCGACGATGACCGCTCCTACACCGTCGAGTTCGGCGATTTTGCCGTTACCTCTAAGCTCGTCAACATCGATGTGCCCGGTTACGGCCAGCCCACCAAGAACCGCCTGCGCCTGTTCGACCTGGCGAGCGTCGACGACGGCCTGGTCCCCGGCAGCTCCATCGACTTCGACAAGACCGAGATCGCCAAGAACCTCACCTTGTTCCTCTACCCCGACGATTCCGACGAGCAGGGCCGCCTACTTCGCATCTATCAGGAGTACTTCATGGTGAGCAACGCCGCCCAGCTCCTGATCGACGAGGCCGTCGAGCGCGGCAGCAACCTGCACGATCTGGCCGATTACGCCGTTGTCCAGATCAACGACACGCACCCCACCATGGTCATCCCCGAGCTCATTCGCTTGCTCACCTCCGAGCATGGCATCGAGTTTGACGAGGCCGTGACCATCGTACGCTCCATGGTCGCCTACACCAACCACACGATTCTTGCCGAGGCGCTCGAGAAGTGGCCGCTCACCAGCCTGCGGAAGGTCTCCCCTGCCATCGCCGACATTATCGTCAAGCTCGATGAGGTCGCGAAGGCCGAGCACGATGACCCGCGCGTCGCCATCATCGACGAGCACGACACCGTCCACATGGCCCACATGGACATCCACTTTGGCTTCTCCATCAACGGCGTAGCCGCCCTCCACACCAAGATCCTGGAGGACACCGAGCTTCATCCGTTCTACGAGATCTATCCCGAGAAGTTCTCCAACAAGACCAACGGCATCACCTTCCGCCGCTGGATCCATGGGGCCAACCCCGCGCTCGCCAGCCTGCTCGACGATGTGATCGGTACCGATTGGCGCAGCACCGGCGACCTGAGCAAGCTCGCCAAGTTCGCCGACGACAAGGACGTTCTTGAGCGCCTGGCCGCCACCAAGGTCGAGGCCAAGGCCATCATGCGCCAGTTCATGGCGCTCGAGCAGGGCGTGACGATTCCCTCCAACGCCATCATCGATGTTCAGGTCAAGCGTATCCACGAGTACAAGCGCCAGCAGATGCTCGCGCTCTACATCATCTGGAAGTATCTCGACATCAAGAACGGCAACAGACCTAAGCACCCCGTCACCATCATCTTTGGCGGCAAGGCGGCGCCTGCCTACACTATCGCGCAGGACATCATCCATCTGATCCTGACGCTGTCGCAGTGGATTGCAAACGACCCCGACGTGGCTCCCTACCTGCAGGTTGTCATGATCGAGAACTACAACGTCACCGCCGCCGAGCGTGTGATCCCCGCCGCTGACATCTCCGAGCAGATTAGTCTGGCCTCCAAGGAGGCGAGCGGCACCTCCAACATGAAGTTCATGCTCAACGGCGCCCTAACCCTGTGCACGCTCGACGGTGCCAACGTGGAGATTGCCGAGCTCGTGGGCGACGAGAACATCTATACCTTTGGCGCCTCGTCCAAACAGGTCGAGCAGCTCTACGCCGACGGCACCTACAACGCCGGTGCACTCTACCGCAAGCCCGGCATTAAACTGCTGGTGGACTTCATCACCAACCCGGCCTTTATGGCGACCGGCAACGCCGAGCGCTTGCAGCGCCTGCACGACGACATTATGGGCAAGGACTGGTTTATGGCCCTGCTCGACATTGAGGAGTACATCCAGACCAAGGAGCGCGTGCTGGCCGACTATGAGGACCAGGACACCTGGATGCGCAAGGCGCTCATCAATATCGCCAACGCCGGCACCTTCTCGTCCGACCGCACCATCTCCCAGTACAACGACGAAATCTGGCACCTGAACTAATTTCGCTTCCCTTACCCATCCTCTTGAGAAACGGAGTCGTGGCAACACGGCTCCGTTTTTTGTGCCGATACGCCGGTCTATGGTTTGTCTCGACCAAACAATCTCGATCTGTAACAACTACTCGGTAAAAACGGTCCCAGCTGTTACAGATTGAGACATACCGGCCCCTCCCCTTGGGTTTATCTCGATCTGTAACATCTAACGTCCGAAATCGGCCCTACCTGTTACAGATCGAGACAAACGACCGGCCAGACAGCCCCGACACAAAGAAAGGCTCCCCTCTCGCCCAGTGGACGGGAGGGGAGCCTTATATGTGACCACGGCAAAAGGATGGCAAAGCCGCAGTCGCCCAAAGGGAGGGCCTGGGTGCACCGGGCCTAAATAAGGTTCTTGCCAGACACCTTATCGAAGAGATGGGTCGCGTTCTTCTCGAACTTGAACCAAATGGGATCGCCAGCCTTGAGCGCACCCTTGGCCTCAAGGTCAACAACGGGAATGATCAAGACGAACTGACCATCGGGAGCGGTCACGTGGACATGCTCGGTCGAACCCATGAGCTCGGTCACCTCGACGGTACCCTGGAGCGCGCCCTCCTCGTCCTCGTCGGCAAGCAGAATCTGCTCGGGGCGCACGCCGGCCGTGATCTCCTTCACGTCGCCGCCGTCCCAGTTGAGAGCAAGCTGAGCGCAGGTCTCGGGGGCGAGCGCCACGTTCATATCCTCGGTCTTGACGGTAAAGCCGTTGCCCAAGCGCACCAGCTGGGCATCGAAGAAGTTCATCTGCGGCACGCCGATAAAGCCGGCGACGAAGATGTTCGCGGGATGGTTGAAGACCTCCTGCGGGGTGGCAATCTGCTGTACGACGCCGTCCTTCATGACCACGATGCGATCGCCGAGGGTCATGGCCTCGGTCTGGTCGTGGGTGACGTAGATGAACGTGCCCTTGATCTCGTGGCGTAGCTTGATGAGCTCGGCACGCATCTGGTTACGCAGCTTGGCGTCCAGGTTGGACAGCGGCTCGTCCATCAGGAAGACCTTAGGATCACGCACGATGGCGCGGCCGATGGCGACACGCTGGCGCTGGCCGCCCGAAAGCGCCTTGGGCTTACGGTCGAGGTATTCGGTAATGCCCAGGATCTCGGCAGCAGAGCGAACCTTACGGTCGATCTCGTCCTTGGGGACCTTCTTGAGCTCAAGCGTAAACGCCATGTTCTCGTACACCGTCATATTGGGGTACAGAGCATAGCTCTGGAACACCATGGCAATGTCGCGGTCCTTGGGCGCCACGTCGTTGACGCGCTTGCCGTCGATGAGCACGTCGCCCGAAGTGATGTCCTCCAGGCCAGCGACCATGCGCATCGTCGTGGACTTGCCGCAGCCAGACGGGCCAACGAGAACGACAAACTCCTGGTCATGCACGGTGAGATTAAAGTCCTCCACCGCGAGCACGCCGTCCTCGGTAACCTTGAGGTTGTGCTTCTTCTCCTCGGTCTTCTTCTTTTTGCCAAAGAAGCCCTTCTTTTTGGACTCGTTGTTGGGATACACCTTCTGAACATGTTTGAGAACGATCTCGGCCATGTCTTTACCTTTCGATATGCGGCGCCGCGCTGAGGGGCGCCGCAGAAACTTGCAAAACAGTTACGGCATCAGCCCTTGACGGCACCCGCCACCACGCCGTCGATGATGTACTTCTGGCAGAGGATGTACATGATGACGATGGGGATAACGACCATCATGATGCAGGCCATCATGGGACCGAGCTCGACGTGGCCGTAGCCGCCGCGGAAGTACTGGATCAAGATAGGAATGGTCCTGTACTTAGTGGAGTCAAGGGTAAGGTAGGGCAGCAGATAGTCGTTCCAGACCCACATGGTCTCGAGAATGCCGACCGAAAGATAGGTGGGCTTCATGATGGGAAGGACGATCTTAAAGAACACCTGAACCGGGTTGCAGCCGTCGATCATGGCCGCCTCTTCGATCTCGAGCGGAATGTTCTTTACAAAGCCGGCGAACATAAAGACCGCCAGGCCCGCGCCAAAGCCAAGATAGATAAAGCAGATGTTGAACGGCGTGTTGAAGCCGATGCGGTCCGCCAAATTGGACAGCGTGAACATGAGCATCTGGAAGGGCACGACCATCGAGAAGACGAACAGGTAATAGAAGAAGTTCGAAATCTTGTTGTTGACACGAACCACATACCAAGCGCACATGGAGCAGCACACCAAAATCAGCACGACCGACGTGACCGTGATGATGAGCGAGTACATAAATGCCGAGGCAAAGCCCTGCTCGTTAAGAGCGTGCAAGTAGTTTACAAGGCCGTTGAACGTCTCGGGCGTGAGCAGATCGAACGCTGTGGTGGTGCTGATTGCGGTCGCTTTCTTAAAGGAATTGAGCGCGATCATGAACACGGGGTAGATCCACGCGAGCGACAGAATCGTAAAGAAGATTGAGAGCGCGCGGTTGATAACCTTATCGCGTTTCATTACTGCTGCACCTCCTTGGACCTCGTGGCCTTAAGCTGAATCATGGAGATGGCTACGACCAGGATGCAGAAGATGACTGCCTTGGCCTGGCCAATGCCCTGCCATGCGATACCGGCACGCGAATAGAACGTGTTGTAGATGTTCAGGGCGAGCATCTCGGTGGAGTGCGCGGGGGCGCCGCCGGTAAGGGCGAGGTTCTGGTCGAACAGCTTAAAGCCGTTGGTGATGGACAGGAACAGGCAGATGGTGATGGTCGGCATCAGGTTAGGGATCTTAACCTTCCAAAACGTCTGCCATGCCGTGGCACCGTCGACCTTGGCGGCCTCGATGTAGTCGGACGGAATGGACTGCAGACCAGCGATGTAGATGATCATCATGTAGCCGACCTGCTGCCACAGGGTCAGGATGATAAGGCCCCAGAAGCCAGCAGCAGAGTTAAGGGCGATGAGCTGGGCGCCCACGTTGGAGAGCAGACAGTTGATCAGAATCTGCCAGATGTAGCCCAGCACGATGCCGCCGATAAGGTTAGGCATAAAGAAAATCGTACGGAAGATGTTGGTGCCCTTGAGCGCTTTGCGGGTGAGCGCCTGCGCAATGGCGAGGGCGATCACGTTGATGAGCACCGTCGACAGGAAGGCAAACGCCACGGTAAAGAAGAACGACGTGGCAAACTGCGGATCGGACAGTGCGCGCACGTAGTTCTCGATACCGACAAAGTGCGTGTTGTTGATGGTAATAAACTGGCAGAACGAGAGATAGAAACCCTGGATAAAGGGGATCACGAACCCGATCATAAACGCCAGACACGTGGGCAGCATAAAGAGCGGCCACCAGCGCTTGAGTGCTTTGCCCATAGAAGGGTCCTTTCAATATGCAGGGGGCGGGCAAACCAACGTCTGCCCGCCCCCTGTCGCTAATCAGATAGCTTGGGCAGCAACTGCTTACTCGGAAGCAGCCTTCTCGGTCTTCCAGCCATCGACGAAGGCGTTCTTGACGCCGTCCCACTTGCTGTTGTCGGCAGCATAGGCAATCAGAGCCTGCTTGAGGTTCTTCTTCCACTCCTCAGAGGGGATGTAGACGAAGTCCCAAGCGACGGTCTTCTTGCCGTCCTTAGCCATGGCAACGGCCTGCTGCGAGAAGACGTTGGTAGTCTCCTTGGCGCTCTTGAACGGAGCGGTCAGACCCATCTTGTCGGCGATGATGCTGGTCGGGGTGTCAGCGGTGACGCACCAGTACATGAAGTCCTCGGTGGCCTTCTGGGCATCCTCGGAAGCCTGGGAGCTGACGCACCAGTAGTTCTCGCCGCCGGAGCACAGGCCCTGGTTCTCCTCGCCGTCGACACCGATGTAGATGGGCATCATGCCAATCTGATCGTCGGTCATGCCGGCCTTGGTGAGGTCAGCGTAAGCCCAGGAGCCGTTCTGATAGAAGACGGCCTTGCCGGTTGCGAACTCGTTGGTGGCGTCGTCGCCGGTCTTGGAGGCAAGCTGCGAAGGATCGCAGGTGGAGTCGGTGATGTACAGGTCGAAAATCTGCTTGAAGTTGTCGAGATACTCGCCCTTGATCTCGTCGTCCTCCTGGTTGTGCTCCTTCTCGAACTCGTAGTAGAGCGGGAGGTTGGCGAGGTGGGTGGTGTAGCGCCAGCTGGAGGAGTCATCCATGCCAGCAGAAGTGAAGGCACCCTCAATGCCAAGCTCGTCCTTGCGGGCCTGGATGTCGTCGGCACAAGCCTTCAGCTTGTCGAAGGAGTTGATGTCCTCGGCCTTGTAGCCAGCCTTCTCGAGCAGCTGCTTGTTGTAGATGATGCCGTAGCTCTCCTGGACCCAGTCGATACCCAGATCCTTGCCGTCGGACTGCAGAGCCAGGGAGTCGTCGATGAGCTCACCGCGGAGCTTGGTATCGGACAGGTCGGCGCAGTAATCCTTCCAGTTCTTAAGGCCGGTGGGGCCGTTGACCTGGAACAGGGTCGGAGCGGAGCTCTTGGACATCTCGGACTTGAGCTTCTCCTCGTAGGTGTTGGAGGCAGCGGTCACGATCTTGACCTCGACGCCCTTCTCCTTCTTATAGGCCTTGGCGATCTCCTTCCACTCCTTGTCGACCTCGGGCTTGAATTGGAGGAAGTAGACCTCGGCAGCGTCACCAGAAGCAGAGGAGCCGGAGCCGGCAGAACCACCGCAGCCCACGAGACCCAGACCAAGAACCGCAGCCGCGGAACCAGCAAAGCCCAGGAACTGCCTTCTGCTCATTTCGTTCTTCATTACAATCCACCCTTTCACACCGTGGCGGCACCCTTTGCCGCCGCCTTCGGAGATTGGCTCGGGGACTTTGCCCCTTTTGCTGATTTGTACAATACGCTATTTGGCTAGTTGTTTGAACAAGTATTACTAGAACGGTAGAAAAACATCGGTGAACGGTAATTTCAACTTGATACTTGACAAGTTTTGTATAAACAATTATTTGTTATCGAATGCAGATAAAACGCCCGGTCAAGCCGATGCATCGTCGGTTTGACCGGGCGTTTTCTCTTTGAGGGCATGAGTCTCGTCAGGCTACGAGCTAGCCGGTTATCGCTTGGAGTTGACGCGGTAGTGGAAGATCTCGGGATGCGTGCGGGCATGCGTGACCTCGAACAAGATGCCGTCCGAGGTGTACGATTGGCTCTCCATAACGGCGACGCAGTTGTACTTACCAAGGTCCAAGTAGCTGCAGTCCTCATCGTTGGCAAGCTCGACGCTCACCGTACGGCGACTCGCCATCACTTTGACGCCGCGTTTGTGCTCCAGATAGTCGTAAATTGACTTTGCGGCGATCTCGGGCGTCAGGCCTTTGGCGATCGACTCCAGAAAATAGCCGTGGTCCACCTGGCGAGCGCTACCGTTAAGGCTACGGACGCGCACCACGCGAATCAACTCCTCGCCCACCTTAAAGCCCAGGTGACGAGAGAGTTGCTCGGTGCAGACCAGATGTTCAAAAGACTTAACGTCCGTCGATGCAACGGCATTGTTGCGCTTTGCAAACTCGCCAAACGACTCAACCTCTTCGAGTGCGCCCAACATGTCGGTTTCGCCCTTAAGCCAAATAACGCGCACGCCTTTGCCGTGTATGGGCTGCACAAACATCCCGTCGGACAGCATACCCAAGGCGCGACGGACGGTATTGCGAGTGCATCCGAACTCCGCGGTCAGCTCGGCTTCGGTTGGCAGCATCTCCTGAAACGCATAGGTCCCATTAATTATGCGCGAGCGTATTTCTCGATAGATTCCTTCGTATATCGCTTTTGGCATTGTTTCACCTCTATATTGTTCATTTCCGGCTAGGCACGATAGCATTTCTTAAAGTTGTTTAAACCGAATATCGGTAAAGCGACAGGATTTAACCGTTGACGGTTTCTGTCATGCCCAAATCGGTTTCGCTCAAAACTGCCGGTACGACAATCGTCTGGTCCTCTACAATGAATCCATTGTTTAAACGTTTCCCCACGCGCAACGCGCCTCGATATTCGGAAGGCAGAACATGCTGCAAAAAATCCAACGCTTTGGCGGGGCAATGTTCGCTCCCGCCATGCTGTTTTCTATATCAGGCCTCATGGTCGGCGTCTCCGCTCTCGCAACGACTGCGGACATCGTCGGCGATCTCGCCGTATACGGAACCCCTTGGTACGTTTTTTGGACCATCATCCAGCGCGGCTCGTGGACGGTCTTTAAACGCCTCCCGCTCCTTTTTGCCGTAGCGCTGCCCATCGGTCTTGCCCAAAAACAACCGGCTCGTTGCTGCCTCGAGGCTCTCGTCGCCTATTTTGCCTACTGCTTCTTTTTGAGCGAGATCATTAAGCTGAGCGGAGACAACCTTGGACTTGAGTACCCGTCATCTTTGACCTCCGCCAGCGGTATCACCGTCATCGACGGCATCAAGACGCTCGACACCGGCATTATCGGCCCGCTGGCGGTATCGGCAACCGTCGTCGCCATCCATGACCGCTTCTACGATGCCAAGGTTCCCGATTGGCTCGGCACCTTCTCGGGCTCCTCGCTGGTCTACCTCATCAGCTTTTTTGCCGTGTTTGCCCTTGCCGCTATCTCGGCCGCCATCGTGCCCTCCGTATACGCAATGACCGAAACGCTGCGCCATGCACTTACGAGCGTCGGCCCCTTTGGCGTGGGCATCTTTGTGTTTTTGGAGCGAGCGCTCGAGCCCATGGGGCTGCACCACCTGCTCTACATGCCGATCTACTACGACAACCTAGTCATTAACGACGGCATCTACGCCACGTGGAGCAGCTTGCTCCCCATCCTCTCCCATAGCACGCGCCCCCTTAATGAACTTGCGCCGTGGGCCGGTTTTACCGCCACCGGCTGGGTCAAGCTCTTTGGCCTTCCCGCCATCGCAGCCGCGTTCTACTCCACCGCAAAACCAGAGCGCCGCGCCGGCCTCAGGGTCATCCTTGTTCCCGCCATCATCGCCTCGGTGGTTTGCGGCGTTACCGAGCCACTCGAGTTTCTCTTTATGTTCACCCACCCCGGGCTCTTTTTTCTCTATGCCGTCTTATCGTCTTGCCTTGCCACAACCATGAATCTCTTTGGCATCGTCGGCATCTTCTCGGGCGGCCTCATGGAGATGGCAGCCTTCAACTTTATTCCGCTCATGCGCACGCATGCCGGTGCCTATCTTTTGGCGCTCGGTATCGGCCTTGCCTTTAGCCTCATCTTTTTTGTTAGTTTTCGAGCACTCATCTTGATCTATGACCTTAAGACGCCGGGCCGCGAGGATCATGTCGCCAATCGCGCGGCAATCGATCGTTTAACGGAAAGCGGCTTTGCCAAAGAGCAATCTCCCAATGACGAGGTCAATAGTCGATCCGATCAAGATCATATCCTCGCTGAGCGGGTAATTCAGCTTTTAGGTGGTGTTGGCAATATTGTGGGCGCAACCAACTGTGCCACGCGCCTGCGCGTCGAGGTCGCAGACCCTTCCATCGTTGCAGATAACGCGTCGTTTGTCGCGGTGGGCGCCAAGGGCCTCATCATTACGGGCAAGACCGCCCAGGTGATCATCGGCATCTCCGTTCCCCGCGTTAAAGAGCATTTTGACCAGATCATGGGCCTCGAGCCGGGATTTGTGCCCACCACCTCGGCCTCCCCTGCCGCCAGCGCAGCCCATAAGCGCAGCGATATCTGCTTCTTCGATATCGACGGAACGCTCGCCTGGCAAGACCCTCGAGTGGCACAAGAGCTTCCCGAGAGCGAGCGTGACCTGTCCCCTTATCCCAACGAGGCGGTCTCGCAGGCCATCCGCGATTTCGTTGCAAACGGCAACATGGCCTTTATCTGCACAGGACGCACCCTCAGCTGCATCCACCCCAAACTTCTTGAGCTGCCCTGGACCGGCATCGTCTGTCTTGCGGGCGGTTACGCCGAGATCAACGGACACGCAATTCGCGATCTGTCGATGACGCCCAGTATGCTGCAGCGTCTTGCCCCCTACCTTGAGCAATCGGGCGAGGTCATCCGCTTTGAGGGCCTCAACGGCGTCGTGCGCATGAGTGCCGATGCCCCCGATGCTCCCGGATACGCGCGCACCCTGGGCGACGCAGTCACGCAGCTGCAACATTACAGTGTCTACAAGATCTTGATGTCTACATCGCTCGCCAACCACATCGCTCAAGATAAGGCACTTGAGCCGCTGCTGTGCTTTAACGAGCTCGAACTCGAGGTAACCGAAATCTCGCCCCGCGAATGCACGAAGCGCGGGGGTATCCAGTCTGTACTCGACGCCCTCGATCCCCACCACGGAACCGTATACGGCATTGGCGACGCCAGCAATGACGTCTCGCTGATGAATGCCGTCGATGTCGGTATCGCCATGGGCAATGCGCCGGACTATCTCAAGGATAAGGCCGATTACGTGACCGACACCGTCGATCATGACGGTGTCGTTGCGGCGCTCGAGCATTTTAGGCTGATTTAGGCACACTCCATCAAACGCACGCCCGTTGTCCTAAATCGCCAAAACTGCCGCGCCAAACGCCCTGATGTGGCAATATGTTGTCTGCATATTGCATCAATGCAACCTCAGAAAGAATGCGAGAACCCGTGTCCAGTCCGTTTACCAGCTTTTTAGCCCAGCACTTTGACCAGATTAACGACTATCTGGCCACGTTCTTTGACGGACAGGCGACCTCTGCCGATATCGAGCGCTACCTGTATGCGCCGCTCTCGGCTTTTACGGCCAACGCCGGCAAGCGCCACCGCCCGCTTATCTGCATGCTCGCCGCAACCGCAGTGGGCGGTAGCTTTGAGAGCGCCCGCAGCGCTGCGGCAGCCATCGAGCATTTCCAGTCGGGCGCGCTGATCCACGACGACATCGCCGACAACGGACAGCTTCGTCGAGGCAAGCCCTGCATGCACCTTACCGAGGGCACGGGCCTTGCCATCAATTGTGGCGACCTGGCGCTCACCATGGTCACCAAGACGGTTCTCGACGACCCCACGCTGGAGTCCGACGTGAAGCTGCGTGTGCTCCACGAGCTTACCGAGATGATCGTCCGCACCATCGAGGGTCAAGCGCTCGACCTGGGTTGGGTCCGTGACGGGCGCTTTGATATCTCGGTTGATGACTACCTGGACATGGCGACGCACAAGACCGCGTTTTACAGCGGAGCCACGCCGCTTGCCGCCGGAGCCATTATCGGCGGCGGCAACGATGAGCAAATCGAAGCGCTGCGCGCCTTTGGCCTGCACACGGGCCTCGCCTTTCAGATTCAGGACGACCTGCTCAACCTTGTCGGCACTAAGGAAGCCGCCAACAAGGACTTCCGCACCGACATCACCGAGGGCAAGCGCACGCTTGTCGCCGTACACGCCCTCTCTGATGAGCGCCACCACGACGAGGTCGAGGCGATTCTTTCCTCGGGCACCGATGATCCCGCGCAGCTCGCACGCACCGTGGAGATCTTCCAGGAGACCGGCTCTATCGATTACGCCCACACTTACGCGCTCGACCTGACCGCTAAGGCCAAAGCGGCCATCGAGAACGTTGAGCTTGATCCGCACGCACGCGAGCTGTTCCTCTCCATGGCAGATTTCTTTGTGGAGCGCCTTAACTAACGGGGGTTATAAAACCTGTCAGCAGCGTATTTAGGCACAACTTGCTACACTGTTGAGTGCATGTTTATGCATCCCTTTGCGTTGTCTATCCGACAGACGCTCAAATAGTACGAATGGTACGCCGAAAGGGGTTCGTTCATGGAACCTATTACAACGGGCATGCAAGGAGCAGCCGTCGAGGACGTGCAGTCTCGTCTCCTGCAGCTCGGCTACACGATTGATGCCGCCGAAGTCACCGACAAGTACTTTGGAGCCACCACTGAGCAGGCCGTCAGCACCTTCAGGCTCGACAGCGGCCTTGCTGCCGGTCATGCCGTCGATATCCCCTGTTGGAGCGCCCTTGTAGACGCTTCGTATAAGCTGGGCGACCGCACCCTCTATCTGCGCATGCCCAATTTCCATGGCGCCGATGTGCAGGCGCTGCAGCGCGCTCTCAACGTTTTGGGCTTTGCCTGTGGCGAAGACGACGGCTACTTTGGCCCGCATACCGAGGCCGCCCTGCAGCAGTTCCAGGAAAATGTCGGCCTGTTTGCCGACGGCATGGCCTTCCAGGACACCTACGCCTACATCAACCGCCTGCACCATGTGTGGGAGGGCAAGCCCTCGGTCACCGAAGCCGAGTCCCGTATCGGTTTTGCTCGCGCCGCCAACGTGCTCGAGCGCTTCCAGATCGCCGTTATCGGCGAGGACCCCATCGCACGCAGCGTTGCGTCGCGCATGTGGAATATCGCCACGGCAACGACCGACAACAGCGGCATGATGCTCTGCGACTCCGAGGTCCCAACCGACGTTGACCTGGTGCTCGAGATCGCAAGCGACGAGCTGCCCGCCGACGCCGCACCGCGCGCCACGATTGCCCTCGCCGAGTGCCACAACCTGGCCCAGCGCATCCGCACCGCCAATGTCGCCGCGCAGCAGAAGCCGGCTCGCATTCGCATTGAGCTCACGGGCATGACGCGCTACAACGGCACCTTCACGGCCAGCGACGCGCAGACACTCGCCGTACGCCTGCTCGATGGCGTTTGCGATGCCCTCGCAGATTAGGTAAACTAAACGAGTTGCTTTTGGGCAACTCCACACATTGGGACGTAGTTCAACGGTAGAACTCCGGTTTTTGGTGCCGGCTGTTGGGGGTTCGAATCCCTCCGTCCCAGCCATTAAAATTGAGCGCCCTGAGTCCATAACGGCCCAGGGCGCTTTCTTGTGGGCGAGCGGAGGGATTCGAACCCGCAAGGAATCTACCTATATAAGACAGACGCCCCAGGCCCATAACGACCAAGAGCGCCTTGCATCTAGAATTATCAGCCCTGTTCCGAAAAGCGAGCCGCATGCAACAACCAAGTAACCACAGGCCCCGGGAGAGCGGGGACACCGGCTTAGGTTTCCTGCTCTACAGTCCTGCTCA
>CAJMOM010000015.1:0-18333 GCA_905215005.1 uncultured bacterium
TGTTCCTGCCGATCTATTACACCCCGGCTTCCATGATCCTCATGCAGGCCAACGCCATGGGTTATGCGCCGACCTTCTTCGGCTGCGACGGCATGGACGGCATTCTCGCCATCGAGGGCTTTGACACCAGCCTGGCCGAGGGTCTGATGATGCTGACTCCGTTCGCCGCGGACGCGAAGGACGAGAAGACGGTCTCCTTTGTCACCAAGTATCAGGAGAAGTTCGGCGGTGTGCCGAACCAGTTCGCTGCGGATGCTTATGACGGCATTTACGCGCTGGCTGCCGCCTGCGAGAAGGCAGGCGTGACCGCCGATACCTCCGTGGAGGACGCCTGCGACATGATTATCGCCGCCATGCAGGAGATTCAGGTGGAAGGTCTGACCGGCACCATGACGTGGGACGCCGCCGGCACCGTCACCAAGACCCCGACTGCCGTTGTCATCAAGGATGGCGCTTACGTCAGCGCGGAGTAAACAGCAATCTCAGCGTACATGGCTTCGGTCAGCCGGAGCCATGTACTTTTGTTGTATCTGCCGCGTTCGTCTATCCCCCCTTTTCTGACGCACTTACGCAAATGAGGTGAATGAAATGACATTGTTTCTTTCCTACCTGATTAACGGAATCAGTCTGGGAAGCGTCTACGCCATCATCGCGCTCGGCTATACGATGGTTTACGGCATTGCCAAAATGCTGAACTTCGCCCACGGCGACGTCATCATGGTCGGTGCCTATGTCTCGTTCTGCGCCACGTCGTATCTCGGCCTCCCGGGCTGGGCATCTGTAGTTCTCTCTTGTGTGGTCTGCACGGTTCTCGGTGTTCTCATTGAGGGTCTGGCCTATAAGCCGCTGCGCCAAGCGGGCCCGTTGGCCGTTCTGATCACGGCCATCGGCGTGTCTTACTTCCTGCAGAACGCCGCGCAGCTTCTGTGGGGCGCCACGCCCAAGAACTTCACTTCGCTCGTCACCTTCCCGGTGCCGGAGTTCTTGGCCAAGTTTAACGTAAGCGCCGTCTCGCTCGTCACCATCGTCGCCTGCCTGGTTATCATGGCCGGCCTGATGTTCTTTACAGGTAAGACCAAGATGGGCAAGGCCATGCGCGCCGTGTCCGAGGATAAGGCCGCCGCTCAGCTCATGGGCATCAACGTCAACCGCACCATCTCGATGACGTTCGCCATCGGCTCCGCCCTCGCTGCCATCGCCGGCGTGCTCCTGTGCTCCTACTCGCCGGTCCTGCAGCCCACCACGGGCGCCATGCCTGGCATCAAGGCCTTCGACGCTGCCGTTTTCGGCGGCATCGGCTCCATCCCCGGCGCCTTTGTCGGCGGCATTCTCATCGGCATCATCGAGGCGATGGCGCAGGCTTACATTTCCACGAGCCTTGCCAACTCCATCGTCTTTGGTGTTTTGATCATCGTCCTGCTCGTCAAGCCTGCCGGCCTCTTGGGCAAGTACGTCCCCGAGAAGGTGTAGGTGAGCGTTATGAAGTTTCTTAAAGACAAGCAGACGCGTCACGACTTTGTCACGTACGCCATGTGCGTTGTGGCGTTCGCCATCGTGTTCTTTATGCAGTCCAACCACATGATCCCGCGCATGATCGCCGGTCAGCTGGTTCCCATCACAGCCTATATCGTCATGGCCATCTCCCTTAACCTCGTCGTCGGCATCGCGGGCGACTTGTCGCTGGGCCACGCGGGCTTTATGAGCGTCGGCGCCTATACGGGCATCGTCACTGCCGTCGCGCTGGAGAGCACCGTTCCGTCTGATCCGATGCGTCTGATCATCAGCATTGTGGTCGGCGCTATCGCCGCTGCCATCTTGGGCTTCTTGATCGGCATCCCGGTCCTGCGCCTGAGCGGCGACTATCTGGCCATCGTGACCCTGGCTTTTGGCGAGATTATCAAAGAGGTCGTCACCTGCCTCATTGTGGGCGTCGATTCCCGCGGCCTGCATGTGATCTTTAACATCACGGGTAACTCCACGATCGACGACCTGCACCTGCTCGAGGACGGCACCGCCATCATCAAGGGCGCGCAGGGTGCATCGGGCGTGTCGACCTATTCGACCTTCCTTGCCGGCGCAATCCTGGTTATGGTCGCGCTCGTGATTGTGCTCAACCTGGTTCGCAGCCGTACCGGTCGTGCCATTATTGCCGTGCGCGACAACAAGATCGCTGCCGAGTCTGTGGGCATCTCCGTCACCCAGTACCGCATGATCGCCTTCGTGGTTTCCGCTGCCCTCGCCGGTGCTGCCGGAGCTCTGTTCGGCGGTAACTTCTCGCAGCTTTCCGCCACTAAGTTCGACTTCAATACGTCCATTCTCATTCTGGTGTTCGTGGTCCTGGGCGGCCTGGGCAACATGCGCGGCTCCGTTATCGCCGCGGCGCTGCTCACGGTGCTCCCCGAGCTGCTCCGTCAGTTTTCGGACTACCGCATGCTCATCTACGCCATCGTGTTGATTCTGGTCATGGTCTTTACCAACAACCCACAGCTCAAGGCGTTCTTCGCACGCATTAAGGATCGCTTTGCTTCCAAGAAGGAGGTGGCAGCCGATGCCCAGTAAGTTTGAGTTCAACAAGGGCAAGATGGTCCCGTATCCTTCTGGCGCCATCGTTCCCGACCGCGACCTGGGCCAGCGCCCGGCGCTCGAGTGCATTCACCTGGGCATTGAATTCGGCGGCCTTAAGGCGGTCGACGACTTTAGCCTAACCATCGGCAAGACCGAGATTGCCGGTCTCATCGGCCCCAACGGTGCCGGCAAGACCACGGTCTTCAACCTGCTCACCAAGGTGTACCAGCCTACGCACGGCACCATCCTGCTCGACGGTGAGGACACTTCGGGCAAGTCGGTCTACCAGGTCAACCGCATGGGTATTGCCCGTACGTTCCAGAACATCCGTCTGTTCAACACCATGACGGTGGAGGACAACGTTAAGGTCGGCCTGCACAACCAGGAGCGCTACTCCGGCTTTGAGGGCGTGCTGCGCCTGCCGACGTATTGGAAGCACGAGAAGGCCGCCCACGAGCGCGCCATGGAGCTGCTGTCCATTTTTGACATGGAGCACCTGGCAAATGAACAGGCCGGCTCGCTTCCTTACGGCGCTCAGCGCCGTCTGGAAATCGTCCGCGCGCTTGCCACTAACCCCAAGCTGCTGCTGCTCGACGAGCCTGCCGCCGGCATGAACCCGTCCGAGACCGCAGAGCTCATGGCGAACATCGTCAAGATTCGCGACACCTTCGGCATCGCCATCATGCTTATCGAGCATGATATGTCGCTCGTTATGAACATTTGCGAGGGCATCTGCGTGCTTAACTTTGGCAAGGTTATCGCCAAGGGTACGGCGGAGGAAATCCAGAACAACGACGCCGTTATCGAGGCGTATCTGGGTAAGCAGGATAAGGGGGAGAACTAAATGGCAGAGCCGATGCTTTCCGTCTACAACATCAACGTCTGGTACGGCGCCATCCACGCCATCAAGGACATCTCCTTTAACGTTAACGAGGGCGAGATCGTGGCCTTGATTGGTGCCAACGGTGCCGGCAAGTCCACAACGCTCAAGACCGTCTCGGGCCTGCTGCGCTCCAAGACCGGCTCCATCAAGTTTATGGGCGAGGACATTACCCATACGCCCGCTGATAAGCTGGTTGGTAAGGGCCTGGCTCAGGTTCCCGAGGGTCGTCGCGCCTTTTTGCAGATGACGGTCGAGGAGAACCTGGAGATGGGCGCCTATACACAGCCCAAGTCCACAATTGCTCCGGGCCTGGAGCGCGTCTACGAGCAGTTCCCGCGCCTGAAGGAACGTCGTCGCCAGGTCGCCGGCACCCTTTCAGGTGGCGAGCAGCAGATGCTCGTTATGGGGCGCGCCCTTATGAGTAACCCCAAACTGCTTATGCTCGACGAACCTTCCATGGGTCTGGCACCGATTCTGATCGAACAGATCTTCCAGATTGTCGAGGACCTGCACAAGGCCGGCACCACGGTGCTTCTGGTCGAGCAAAACGCGCAGATGGCGCTTTCCATCGCCACACGCGGTTACGTGCTCGAGACCGGCAAGATCACCATGACCGGCACCGGCCAAGAGCTCCTGCATGACGACAACGTCCGCAAAGCCTACCTCGGAGGCTAACCCACCTAACAAAAGGGGCGCTGACTATCTCAGTCAGCGCCCCTTTTTAGTTGCGGTGAAATAGGGACTGAATACGGGCTCCAGAGGCCAAATGAGTCCCTATTCCACCGCAACTTCATGGGGGTGTGTGACAATGCCCGTCGGAAAACATCTGCTGTCTTTGGGGGTCTATCTATGCTGTACGAGTTTTGTGCCGAGAACTTTGAGCGGGTGCCGGCGGCTATCGATGCCGGTGCATGGCGTATCGAGCTGTGCGACAACCTTGCCGTTGGTGGCACCACGCCTTCGGCCGGCGTTATCAGCGCTACGACCAACTATGCACACGAGCACGATGCGCGGGTGATGTGCATGATTCGCCCGCGTGGCGGCGACTTTCACTACAACCAGGACGAGTTGCGTATGATGGAGATGGACCTGGGCCTTGCCGTGAGCGCCGGCGTTGACGGCTTAGTCTTTGGCTGCTGCAAGCCCCGCGCTGGCGGATGGGCACTCGACGAGCTTACGTTGGGCGCTCTCGTGATGGCCGCGGGCTGCGCGACCGAGGAATGCAAGCGTGAGCCCATCGACATCACCTTCCACATGGCGTTTGATCAGCTCTCGCCCGAGGCTCAGCTCGACGCGATTGACATACTCGCCGACTGCGGCATCACACGCATCCTGACGCATGGTGGCGCTGCCGGTACGCCGATCGAGGACAACTTCGAAAACCTGGCCCGCTTAATCGAGTATGCGGGCGACCGCTTGACCATCCTTCCCGGCGGCGGCATTTCCACGGTCAACCGCGATACCGTGGCGGCGGCACTGGGCGTCTCCGAGCTCCATGGCACCAAGATTGTGCCGCTGGAGGTGTAGCCCGTGGCACTTGTATTCGATGTCCAGCAGGCGAGCGGTAAGCCCGACGATGATCGTCTCCCTGGCACCGCGTGCCCCTTTTGCGACACGGAGGGGCTTGCCAACATCATCCAGCGCGATGGTGACTGCATCTGGCTCGAGAATAAGTTCAAGACATTGCGGGCCACACGTCAGACCGTATTGATCGAGTCTGCCAATCACGACGCCGACCTGGTGACCCATGAACCGGATGAGCTGCATCATGTGATGCGGTTTGCCCTGGGCTGTTGGCAGCAGATGATCGATTCCCAACAGTACTGCAGTGTGCTCATGTACAAGAACAAAGGCCCGCTTTCGGGCGGCAGCCTCGTCCATCCACACATGCAGATTGTGGGCTTGGAACAGGAGGACGGCTATGCGGCGCTGGCCTCAGCCAACTTTGAAGGCATCAGTGTCTGGCAACAGGGGAGAATCTCGGTCGACATCTCAACCGAACCGATCATGGGGTTCTTTGAGATCAACGTTTCAGCCCCGCAGGGAATCGCTGCCAGCGATGACACGAGAGACCAAGCCGAGGCGGATCTCTTCGCCGATGCGATCCAGGTAGCTCTGCGCTATATCCTGAACGAGCACCACGGTGGTCGCGCAGAGTCGTACAACCTGTTCTTCTATCACCTGGGCGGTCGGACCATTGCCAAGGCGCTGCCACGTTGGGTGGTTTCGCCCTACTTTGTCGCCTATCGTTTGGCCCAGGTCAATGCTGAGACAACGCTCGATATCGATGCTGAGCGCCTGCGTGCGCATCTGGAAACGCTCGTATAGCAAGACTAACACCCGCGTAATGCGGACAGTCTAGCGTGCCATGGCGTCGCGGCCGGCTTCGACGCGCTTGCGCTGGGCGGCGCGCTCCTCGCCGGTCAGACGCTCAAAGAGATGCCCGATAAGCGAGGCGAGTACCTGCTGAAACAGCGTTCCGCACATGACGGGAAACACGACTTCGCCCGGAAAGTACTGCGTGGCGATGACGGCGCCCGAAGAGATGTTACGCATGCCGCAGGTAAAGCACATGGTGGTCGTCTCGCTATATGGCAGATGCAGCGTATGGGCGACCAGAAAACCGAAGACAAAGCCACTGATGGCGAAGACCAAAATAAAGAGGGCGACTTCCAAGCGCACCGCGTTCATGTGCAGCACGTACTCGCTCATGGCGGTGGAGTTGGAGGCGATAACGCCCATCATCATGAATTTGCAGGCGGGCGAGAGCACGGGGGAGAGTTTTTCGTGCCCCCATCCGCGCGTGAGCTCGTTGATCACGATGCCGAGCACGGCGGGGATGGCGATCATAAAGGCCATGTCTTGCATCATGCTCGGCACATCGATCGAGACGGTGGCGCCCAGCAGGAGCTTGAGCGTGAGCGGAATCGTCACAGGGGAGATAACCGAGGACGTCAGGATGATGGTGAGCGCGAGCGGGCCGTTGCCGCCGAACATGCTAATCCACATAAAGGCAGTGACCGCCACGGGTACGCTGTACTCGAGCACGATGCCGCAGACAAGGTTGGGATTGGAGCCAAAGAATAACGATCCCATGGCATAGGCCGCGATGGGAATAAGCGCCGCCGAGACGAGCAGTGCCAAAATCAGGTGCAGGGGACGGCGGAACACCTCGGCTACCTGGTGGAAGGTGTTGCTGAGCGCACCCTGAAACGTCATAAAGGCGAAGAGGGCGGGAACAATGGGCTTGAGCACGCCAATCTGCTGGGGAAAGAGCACGCCGAGCGCCACGCAAACCGGAACGATGACCTGCATATGCCCCGCGAGGAACTTTCCCAGTCCAGTCCATTGCTTCATATGTCCCGTGACTCCCTTTATCCGCGAACTCGTTTGTATGGATATGCTAGACGCTCGTATGCGTCCGTGCGGCTGAAACGCTCGATTATTTCGAGGCTATTACCGGCATCGTTTACCGAAACCGCGGCGTGCTGCGGCGATTTGCGTCCGCGCCGCACGGTATAATAAATCCGTTCAACAGATCTGCCTGCCGAAGCGGGCATACACAGAGGACTCATCGCTATGAACCGTGAGAGGTATCGCGGCGACCTGCCCCTATCAGGGGTGGGTGCCTATGTCATCGCTTAAGACGACGCATCGCTGGGCGGTCGCTCAGCAAAACCCCGAGCTCGAAAAGGAGCTTTCGGCTGGTCTGGGCATTCCCGGGCTGGTGGCGCGCATTATGGTCGCGCACGGCATTGACTCCATCAAAGAGGGCCAATTGTTTTTGACACCTTCGCTCGATCGCGACTGGGCCGACCCACTCATTATCCCGGGCATGTCGGTCGTTGCCGACCGCGTCGAGCGTGCTATTCGCAACCACGTGCACATTGCAGTCTTTGGCGATTTTGACGTTGACGGTATTACGTCGACCTGCCTGTTGACCGAGGCGCTGCGCACGTTTGGCGCCGATGTCACGCCGTTTATTCCGCATCGCTTTGATGAGGGCTACGGTCTTTCGCGCGCGGCACTCGACCGCGTTAACGAGCTCGCTCGCCCCCAGCTGATCGTGACCGTCGATAACGGCATTGCCGCCAAGGAAGAGGTTTCCTATTTGGAGGACCTGGGGATCGATTTGGTGGTCACGGACCATCACGAGCCCTCCGACCAGGTGCCGCAGGGTGTGCCCCTGACCGACCCCAAGCTCGAGGACGAGGGCCCCTCGCGCGAGCTTGCCGGTGCTGGTGTGGCGCTCAAGCTGGTGCAAGTCCTGGGTGAGCGCCTGGGCAAGCCGTCGTATTGGCGTTCGCTAATCGAGGTCGCGGCGCTGGGCACCGTGTCCGACATGATGCCGCTCACGCCCGAGAACCGCGCGCTGGTTGCCGAGGGCATCCAGCAGATGCGCGTAACCGCTCGCCCCGGCTATATCGCGCTTGCCGCGCTTGCCAAGGCGGACCTTTCGAGCATTACGGCGGATGGCCTGTCATTCTCGCTCATTCCCCGCTTAAACGCTGCCGGCCGCATGGCCGATCCCAAGCTGGCGCTCGACCTGCTGCTTGCCCGCAATCCCATCGAAGCAAGCGCGCTGGCGGCTGAGCTCGAGGAAATCAACCGCCAGCGCCGTGAGATCGAGGCGGAGCTCACGCGCGATGCCATGGCAAAGGTCGAGGAGACCTATGACGGCGGGCGCGCGATCGTTGTGGGCGGCGAAGGCTGGCACGAGGGCGTCAAGGGTATCGTGGCAAGCCGTCTGACCAACCGCTATCACGTGCCGGCGCTGCTGTTCTCGATCGAGGACGGTATCGCGCGCGGCTCTGGTCGCTCGGTGGGCAAAGTTAACCTGTTTGACGCCGTCGAGCGCTGTTCCGACCTGCTGATTCGTCGCGGCGGACATGCCGGTGCGGTGGGTGTGACCATCGAGGCATCCAAGCTCGATGAATTCCGTCGTCGCCTTTCCGCCGTGCTATCGGAGATTCCCGCTGAGGACTTTGAAGACATCGACGAGGTTGCCGCCACGGTCGACCTTTCCGAGCTGAATATCGAGACTATAGAGCAGATTTCCCGTCTTGAGCCGTTTGGCCAGGGCAACAAGGTGCCGCTGCTGGCCGCCGAGGGCGTGACGATGTGCGATCGCGCCGTGGTGGGCAAAACCGGCGAGCACATGCGCTTTGTGGCGACCGATGGCGCCGCGAGCGTGCCGGCCATCATGTTCCGCGTGCCGCAGATCGATAGGCTCATCAATTGCGACAGCGCTGTCGACTTGGTGTTCGAGGCCGTGGCCGAGCATTGGCAGGGACGTGTGAAGCCCAAGCTCATGATCAAAGATGTCTTGGTGCGCGATACCACGGTGCCCAATATCGACGATCCGGCATGTGAGCTTCGCCGCGGCGTGCAACCGGCGGATTCTGGCCTGCGCCTGGAGTCGCGCAAGCGCGAGACGCTCGCCCAGCTTTCCTATACCGAGCTGACGCGCTCGCTTATCCATGGCTTTATCGGCTCGAACCAGCCGCACCGCGCGCAGGTCGAGGCGCTCGATGCCCTGGCCGATCACCAAAGTGTTCTGGCCGTTATGGGAACGGGGCGCGGCAAGTCGCTCATCTTCCATGTGCATGCCGCGCGTGAGGCGGTGCTTCGCGGACGTGCGAGCATCTTTGTCTATCCGCTGCGCGCGCTTGTTGCCGACCAGGCCTATCACCTCTCGTCGACGATGTCCGCGCTCGGCATTGGCGTGGGCGTGCTGACCGGCGAGACCGTGGAGGCGGCGCGCGATGACGTGTTTGCCGGCTTGGCTTCGGGCCGCACTGGCATCGTGCTCACGACGCCCGAGTTCCTGTCCATTCACCGCGACCGCTTTGCGCGTTCGGGGCGCATCGGTTTTGTCGTTATCGATGAGGCGCATCATGCCGGTCTTGCCAAGGGCGGCGACCGCAGCGCCTATCTCGACATGCCCGATATCCTCAAGGCCCTGGGCGACCCGGTCGTTCTGGCCGCGACTGCCACCGCAACGGCTCCGGTTGTGGCCGAGCTCGCCCGTGTTCTACCGATTACCCGTACGGTGGTCGACGAGACGGTGCGCGAGAACTTGCAGCTCGAGGATGACCGAGATCTTGCGAGCCGCGAGAACCGCCTGGTGTCAATCGTGGCTACGGGGGAGAAGACCGTCATCTACGTCAACTCGCGTGATCAGTCCGTGGCGCTTGCCAAGACGCTGCGCAAGCGGGTGCCCGATTGCGCGACCCGCATCGCGTTCTATAACGCGGGGCTTGCGCGCTCCGATCGTCGCCGTGTTGAGGAAGCGTTTCGTGACGGAAGCCTCAGCTGCATCGTTTCGACCTCTGCCTTTGGTGAGGGCGTCAACCTGCCCGATATTCGCCATGTCGTGCTCTACCACATGCCGTTTGGCAGCATTGAATTTAACCAGATGAGCGGACGCGCCGGTCGCGACGGCCAACCTGCCGTGATTCACTTGCTCTATTCGTCGCGTGACGCTCGCATTAACGAGCGCCTGCTCGACTGCTACGCGCCCGAGCGCGATGAACTCGTCACGCTCTATCGAGCGCTGCAGACCATGTGGCGCTCCAACCGCGGCAAGACCGGGGACGATTTCTTTAGCGCGAGCGATATCGACATCGCGCAGATGTGCCTTGCCATCGATGCCCGCACGCCGGTCGACGAGCGCTCGGTGGAAAGCGGCCTGGGAATCTTCGAAGAGCTTGGTTTCTGTCGCGTTTCGGGGTTTGACGACACCCGTCGCATCGCGATGGCCGAAAACCCCGGCCGTGTGCAATTGAGCAGGTCAATTCGCTATTTGGAGGGCTTGCGCTCGCGCATGGAGTTCTCGGCTTTCCGGAGCTGGGCACTCGATTCGTGCGCTTCTGATATGCTAGCCAAAGTTAACCGCCCGATCGTACCGCGGGCCTAGGGGAAGGGGACCTCGATGGATGCCGCAGCCCGTACCGCCCATGATTCCACCCTCCAGCCGTTTTCGGAGATGGAGCACTATAAGCATGCCGATGAGCTGCCGCCCGAGATTATGGCGGACAGCTACGACAAGCTGGAGCGCCTGTGCCTCAAATATATGAATGAGGAGGACTTCTCTAAGGTGGAGCAGGCCTATTGCTTTGCCGCCGAGAAGCACTGCAACCAAAAGCGCCGCTCGGGCGAGATGTACATTAACCATCCCGTCGAGGTGGCCATCATTTTGGCCGATCTCAAGATGGACTGCGATGTGGTGTGCGCCGCGCTGCTGCACGATACCGTTGAGGATACAGAGACCTCGCTTGCCGATGTTTCCGGCCTGTTTGGCGATACGGTGGCCGAGCTCGTCGATGGCGTGACCAAGCTCACCAACATCGAAGTCGACAGCATGGACGAGAAGCAGGCCCTCACGCTGCGCAAGATGTTCCTCGCCATGTCCAAGGACATCCGCGTCATCATCGTTAAACTTGCCGACCGTCTGCACAACATGCGAACGCTGGCAGCCCTGCGCGAGGATCGTCGCCTGTTTAAGGCTCGCGAGACCATGGACGTGTATGCGCCCCTGGCCGACCGTCTGGGCATGAGCTCTATTAAGTGGGAGCTCGAGGACCTGTCCTTCTTCTACCTGGAGCCCGATGCCTACCAGCGCATTGCGCGCATGGTGGCTGAGTCGCGCGAGGTTCGCGAGCGCTATCTGGCCGAGACCATCAAGACACTCACCGACGAACTCAACCGCATTGGCCTGGAGGACTTCCAGATTAACGGCCGTTCCAAGCACTATTGGTCCATCTACCAAAAGATGAAGCGCAAGGGCAAGGAATTCTCCGAGATCTACGACCTGGTGGCACTGCGTGTCATCACGCATTCGGTGCGCGATTGCTACTCCACGCTCGGCGCGGTGCATACGCTGTGGCACCCCATGCCCGGTCGCTTTAAAGACTATATCGCCATGCCCAAGGTCAATAACTACCAGTCGCTCCACACGACGGTCATCGGCCCCACGGCCCGTCCGCTCGAGATTCAGATTCGAACCTACGAGATGCATGAGCAGGCCGAGTACGGCATTGCCGCCCACTGGCTATACAAGAAGTCGGGCGGATCGTCTGCTTCCAAGACCAATGACGCTCAACGTTTGGACGACCAGATCAACTGGCTCAAGCATTCGCTCGATTGGGCTGCGTCTGATGAGATCACCGACGCCAAGGAATACCTGCATTCGCTGAAGGTCGACCTCTTCGATCAGGAGATCTTCGTCTTTACGCCCAAGGGCGAGGTCATGGCGCTTCGTGCCGGCTCCACGCCGCTCGACTTTGCCTATGCCGTTCACACCGAGGTGGGAAACCATTGCGTCGGCGCCAAAATCAACGGTGCGGTGGCTCCGCTCACGCACGAGATTAAGACGGGTGACCGTGTCGAGATCCTGACTAACAAGAGTTCCAAGCCGTCGCGTGATTGGCTCAAGATCGTTAAGACGCCTTCCGCCAAGTCAAAGATCCGCCGCTATTTTGCCGCTGCGACCAAGGATGACGACGCTGCTGCCGGCCGCGATATACTGGCCAAGGACCTGCGGAAGCGTGGCTATGGCATTTCTACGCCGCGTTCGACGCGTGCGCTCAACGCCGTAGCGGAGCAGTTTAACTTCAAGCAGCTCGAGGACCTGTTTGCCGCCGTCGGCGCCGGCAAGGTTGCCCCGCGCGCTGTGGGCAATAAGGTCGAGCAAATCTTGGACCCCAAGCCCGAGGAACAGCTCACCAAGGCCGAGGCTATCGCCGAGGTCGTGAAACAGCCTGCTCGCGGCTCCAACCGCAAGCCGCAAAAGCGCGGCAAGAGCGCAAGTAACGGCATTATCGTCAAGGGCGAGAGCAACAGCGGCCTGCTGGTCCGTCTGGCTCATTGCTGCAACCCCGTGACGGGCGACGACATCGTCGGCTTCATCACGCGCGGTCGTGGCGTTTCGGTACATCGCGCCAACTGCCCCAACGTCAAGGGTCTTATGGAACATCCCGAGCGCATGATCGATGTGGAGTGGGACGGCGCTGCCGACACCCTCTTCCAGGTCGAGATCGTGGTCGAGTGCTTGGACCGTATGGGCCTGCTCAAGGATGTCACCATTGCCATTGGCGATGCGGGCGGCAATATCCTTTCTGCCGCCACGTCGACCAACCGCGAGGGTATTGCAACCCTGCGCTTTATGGTCGAGATCTCGGACGCGAGTGGTCTGGATCCGCTGCTGGCTTCCATCAGCAGTGTCGATTCGGTCTACGACGCTCGCCGTCTTATGCCCGGCGAAGGCGGAGCTCAGCTCAAGCGCCGTGTGTAGGTGCGAGAGCCTCTCAGCATCATAGATATTGGTTACGTTCGAGGCATCGTTTGGTGCCTCGAACGTATTTTAGAAGGAGGGTATGCGCATGGGCGATATGACTTTGGACCTGACACCCCGAGGTGCAGCTTCGATTGAGGCACTCGTCAACGGCCCGATTCAGACCAACAGTTACGCCGTGATTTCGAATGACGAGTGCTTAATCGTCGATCCGGCGTGGGAGGGCGAGCGTCTTGTGGAGCATATCCGCACCGCGCATCCCGAAGTTCGCGTACTCGGCTCTGTCTGCACGCACGGTCATGCCGACCATGTTGGCGGGGTCGCCGGGGTTCGAGCTGTCGTTGGCGACAGCGCACTATATGAGTTGTGCGCTAAGGACGTGACGGTGCCTCGCGCAAATATCGAGGAGCAGCGCGCCATGTGGGGTATTGAGACGCCCGATCCGGGCGAGCCGACGCGGCTGCTTGCCGAGGGCGATACGATTGAATTGGGCGATATCTGCCTGCAGGTGATCGAGACGCCGGGGCATACGCCGGGCGGCATCGTCCTGTTCGCCGCGACCGAGCAGGGGAACATCGCCTTTGTGGGCGACACGCTTTTCCCGGGCAGCCACGGTCGTACCGATCTTTCCGGCGGTGACGAGGCGGCGATTATGCGCTCGCTCTCCAAACTTGCCAAGACGCTTCCGCCCGATACCGTTTGCTTGACGGGCCATGGCGATTCGACCACGATGGCGCGCGAACTTATGCAGAATCCGTTTATGCAGATGTAGGCTCGAAGCCGTCTTTCGAATCACGAAGACCGCTCAATCGTCAAGCTATTTTCCCCAGTGGGTCGATTCTGTGGGGCAAACGGTCAAAATTTGTCCAATCGGATGGTATTCGTGAACAAACGAACGTTTATGCTCGGGTATGTCGTGGTAAAATCTCAGGCGTTATCGGAGCAACCTTACAGGAGGTTTCTTTTATGCTCGTCAACGCAGCAGACATGCTCAAGAAGGCCGAGGCCGGCAAGTACGCTCTCGGTGCCTTCAACACCAACAACCTCGAGTGGACCCTGGCTATTCTCCAGGCCGCCGAGGAGGCCAAGTCTCCGCTGATCCTTCAGTGCACCGCTGGTGCCGCTAAGTGGATGGGCGGTTTCAAGGTCTGCGCCGACATGGTCAAGGCTGCCGTCGAGGCCACGGGCGTTACCGTCCCCGTCGCCCTTCACCTCGATCACGGTTCTTACGAGGACTGCTTCAAGTGCATCGAGGCCGGCTTCACGTCCATCATGTATGACGGCTCTCACGAGGAGACCTTCCAGCTTAACCTCGACCGCACCAAGGAACTCGTTGAGCTTGCCCACTCCAAGGGCATGTCCATCGAGGCCGAGGTCGGCGGCATCGGCGGCACCGAGGACGGCGTGACCTCCAACGGCGAGCTCGCTGACCCCGCTGAGTGCAAGCAGATTGCTGACCTGGGCGTCGACTTCCTCGCCTGCGGTATCGGCAACATCCACGGCGTGTATCCCGCCGACTGGGCTGGCCTTTCCTTCGAGCGTCTGGGCGAGATCAAGGCTCAGACCGGCGACCTGCCCCTCGTTCTGCACGGTGGTACCGGCATCCCCGAGGATCAGATCAAGAAGGCCATCTCCCTGGGTATCTCCAAGATCAACGTTAACACCGATCTGCAGCTCGTCTTCGCCAAGGGCGTTCGCGAGTATATCGAGGCTGGCAAGGATCAGCAGGGCAAGGGCTTTGACCCCCGCAAGCTCCTCAAGCCTGGTCGCGACAACATCGTTGCCCGCACCAAGGAGCTCATGGAGGAGTTTGGCTCCGTCAACAAGGCGTAAGTAGCGGTTTAACTTTCCCGTCGGAGGCCCCGTTCACCCTACGCTTTTCCCTTGCGCTCACCTGGCTTTGCCAGAAGTCGCGCAATGGGAAAAGCTTCGGGTGAACGGGACCTCCTTCGTTAACTCGCTACAGGGTTACTGGGCTGAATTCATTTTTTGACTACCGCTCGGCGGTGTTGATGGCTCCCTTGTTGGGGCTTTCTTTTTTATCTCGCTACAATGGGCTTCAAGAGTTCTAATGACTTGGAGTTTGGTATGGCTGTTATTAATGTGCTGCCTTCGGATGGGAAGGTCATTGACGAGGGTCCTGTTGGTTGCTCTGTTGATGTTTGCTGTGATGATTTCCGTCATCTCGATATTGGACTGCCGCCCGAGATTCTTCGTCTCAAGGATGCCGGATATTTGACGCAGGCTGTTGCGGCTTGTGATCGTCTTTTGGGGCAGAATCCCGATCCCTCGCTTGCTGCCTGCGTTCGTGCCGAGCGGTATCGCATGATCGAGACGCCGCTTCATTTTTCGGTGTCGCGTGATCGGGCTATCGAGATGATCCGCGAGGAGTGGCCCGAGTTTACCGATGAGCAGTTTGACGATCTGATTGACCGTAAGCGTATTGACTGGCGCTTTATCGATGGCGAGCTGTTCGTTCTCGACAACTTCCTCGATTCGCTTCGCGTATATCCCAAAGAGGTCCCCGGCATGCGTCCCGATTCTACGGACGGAGTAGCACTGCGCAACGAGATGCTCAAGGAGATGGAGTCGCAAAACGGGTTGACTCGCGTTATTACGCTTCAGGCGTCCTTGTCTGTCCCCGGCGCTCTAGAGGGGGAGACCGTTCACGCTTGGCTTCCCGTTGCCGCCACCTGCCGCCAACAGTCTCAGGTCGAGATTCTCGACATGACGCCGGAGGGTACTGTTGCTCCCGCGAACGCTTCGGCGCGTACCGCCTCGTGGTCTTCTTCGAGTGAGCGCTCATTCTCGGTGACCTATCGTTATCACATCGATGCCGCTTATCGCGATATCTATGGGGGTGCGCTTCCGGCGCATCCGTGTATGGACGCGCCGCTGTCCGAGGATATTTCCGAGGACCGTCCGCACATTGCATTCACGCCGTATCTGCAGCAGCTGACGGCCGGTGTTGTTGACGGACTCGAGGATCCGCTCGATCGCGCTCGTGCTATCTATGATTACCTGACACAGCATATCGACTATCGCTATCAGCCACCGTACCTGCTTTTGGGATCTATTGCCGACGACTGTGCGCATTCGCTCCGCGGCGATTGCGGCGTTATGGCGCTCACGTTTATCACCATGTGCCGCATCGCGGGGGTGCCTGCTCGTTGGCAGAGCGGCCTGTATGTTGCGCCCGATTCGGTGGGGCCGCACGATTGGGCTGAGTTCTATACGCCACAGACCGGTTGGCTTAACGCCGACGTATCGTTTGGTTCCTCGGCACGCAGGATGGGGGAGGAGTGGCGTCGTCGTCACTACTTTGGCAATCTCGACCCGTGGCGTATGGTGGCCAACAATCGATTCCAGGCTGAATTTGTGCCTGCTTTCGATGGTATGCGCGAGGATCCCTATGACAACCAGATGGGCGAGGCCTCGGTTGACGGACGTGGATGTCGCCAGCGGGAGATGTTGCGCAAGATTGAGCTTATCGAAATGCTTGAAGTTCCATTTTCGGACTAATCAACAGAAAGCTGTGATAAACTAACTCACGCATTACGTGCCCGAGTGGCGGAATTGGCAGACGCAGTGGACTCAAAATCCACCGTTGGCAACAACGTGCGAGTTCGAGTCTCGCCTCGGGCACCAAACATGCAAGTGAGCGTTCAAGGGGGTCAAGGCCCCCTTTTTCGTGCCGAACTCGCGTGAGCGCGCGGAGCGTTAAGCAAACAGGCCAGCGGCCTGTTTGTAGCGGAGCGTGGCGAGGGCGCTGTGCGCCCGAAGCCCGGGGCTTCGCGAAGCGAAGACCCTTCGAGTCTCGCCTCGGGCACCATACATGCAAGCGAGCGTTCAAGGGGGTCGAGGCCCCCTTTTTCGTGTACGTAATGTGATAACGTGCTGTACGTGTTATTATTCGCAAGGCGTTGTTCCCGCAATGCCCTAAAGAGGAACCCGAGGGTTCCCACCTTTTGGCGCCGATGAGCAGCTGACTGGTCATACAACTTAGATTCACTTCCTCAAATCGAGGATGTCTATGTGTACGACCTGGTTGCTGAGAAGCGCCGGGTTATTTTTTTATGAATGGAGGTAGGGAAAATAGCTAAGTCTGATGACACCCGCATCAACGACGAGATCACTGCATCTTCGTGCCGTTTGATTGGCGTCGATGGCTCTCAGCTCGGCCTGTTCGCCATCCGCGATGCCCAGCGCGTTGCCGACGATCAGGGTCTCGACCTGGTCGAGATCGCTCCCAACGCGGAGCCGCCGGTCTGCAAGGTCATGGACTACGGTAAGTTCAAGTACCAGCAGGCCATGAAGGCCAAGGCTGCTCGTAAGAACCAGTCCAAGGTCGAGGTCAAGGAAATGAAGTTCCGACCCAAGATCGACGTTGGCGACTACGAGACCAAGAAGGGCCACGTTCTGCGTTTCCTCAAGAAGGGCGCGCGCGTTAAGATCACCATCATGTTCCGCGGCCGTGAGATGGCTCACCCGGAGCAGGGCCTTAACGTTCTCGAGCGTCTCGCCGAGGATCTCAAGCCTTACGCTACGGTCGAGTCCAAGCCTAAGATGGAAGGCCGTAACATGCTTATGCTGCTCGCCCCGATTAAGGGCGCCTTCGATGAGGATAAAGCGGCAAGCGATACCAAGTAACTAGTGTTCTGTAACCGATTAAGGAGTATTTCATGCCTAAGATGAAGTCCCACAGCGGCACCAAGAAGCGTTTCCGCAAGACTGGTACCGGCAAGCTTATGCGCGCCAAGGCTTTCAAGAGCCACATCCTGAGCAAGAAGTCCACCAAGCGTAAGCGTGGCTTCCGTCAGGAGACCGAGATCGCCGCTGCCGACCGCAAGGTCATCAAGTCGCGTCTCGCCTAAGTTCGCGTTCCCGTTTTTCGTTTTACCGTCTAGGAGTTGATAGAACATGGCACGTATTAAGCGCGCTGTTGCCGCCAAGAAGAAGCGCCGTACCGTTATGCACCGTGCGAAGGGTTACTACGGTGCCGCTTCGCGTACTTACAAGCATGCTAAAGAGCAGGTCCAGCACTCCCTGCAGTATCAGTATCGTGATCGCCGCAACAAGAAGCGCGAGATCCGCTCTCTCTGGATCACCCGCATCAACGCTGCCGCTCGCCTGAACGACATCTCTTACTCTCAGTTCATGCACGGCCTGAAGGTTGCCGGCATCGAGCTCGACCGCAAGGTTCTGGCTCAGATGGCTTACGAGGACATCGAGTCCTTCAACGAGCTGGCTGCCATTGCCAAGAAGGCTCTCGAGGCCTAATAGATTCTCTTGAATCGCTAGGGGAGCGTCGCGTTGTGCGCGGCGCTCCCTCTTTTTATCTGAAGCGCGGTTTACATTGCTAAAAGCGCGGGTAGATAAACACTTACAGGTGACCGATCTTTATATATCTCTTAACCGAAGGGTCATCATCTGATACGTGCAGTATTTCTGCACCAGCCTTTCTATGACTTATATAGGAAGCAATGTATTGTGTAGGACTTGTGAAGAGTGGAATTGACGTCCCACAGGGCTTCGCGGTCTGGCAATATATCTCCTTGCCGCGCGGCCCGGTCGAACCGGATCAGCCGCG
>CAJMOM010000016.1:0-18178 GCA_905215005.1 uncultured bacterium
CACGGCGCCCACGCCATCCAAGGCCAAGACTGCTAGCGCCGCCGCCACGCTCCCCAAGACCGCCGACAGCAACTGGATCGCCGCCTCCTTAGCGCTATTCCTGCTGGGAACAGCGCTTCTAGGTGCCACGTGCTGCTGCTGGGACACCCGTCCAAGTTACTGACGAAGTGGGGCTTGCTTTGGCAGTGTTAGCAATAAGGGCGGCTCCGCTAGTCTCGGGAGACCGCGGCATTCGGCTGGCTTGCTGAGTGCCGCGGGCAGTAGCGGACAGTAGCATCAAACCCTCAATTCAATCTCCCTCGTACGTAGGGAGGCCCCGCCATGCTGTCCACCGCCGAGCCCCTCACCAAGGCACTCGATACCCTCTTCAGGCGCAAGACGGTCAATGTGGCCGCGTTCGCCAACGGCGACGGACCCGTGAGCGAAATCTCGTTGGGCTACTTTTCCAGCGACCACGTCAAGAAGCACCCAGAGAAGTCGAATAACGGGTTTGCGGTCGAGCACGTCGTGCTTATGGCGAGGGCCCTTGCCGACGAGATCGCGGACTATCGCGCCGCCGCCGGCTGGCGCGGCCTGGACGAGGCGCCCTTCGAGGGCTACGCGTACGGCGTCGACGACTTCTACTCGGTCAGCTTCTTGCATCCGTGCCAGGACAAGGGGAGGGGCAGCCTGTAGAACGAGGTCGGCTCCATAGAGATCTCCTCGAGCCTTCCGTTGCCTCGCCGAACCCATGGAATCCCATTCGCGTCGACGAAAGCCGTTTCGGGCGCCGTGCGCACTCCCATTCCGTGCCCTCCCGTTGGGAGCCATATGTACCATGCTCCAGGAGGAAGCGTGCCGACGCAGACGCGGTCGGGAAAAGCGGGACCGTTGTCCTCTCCTTTGAAAGAAGGGCCGGCTCCGCTAATCCCGACGCAGGTGACGATTGCGTCGTAGACGGGGGACTCGCTTTCGTTTCGAAGCACGACGAACTGCCAGAAGAATCGGTTGTCATCGGGCTGATCGATTCGGTTTCGACCTTCTTCGTACCATGCCGATATGCGGGATGGCTGATGCCGCTTGATATCGTCCTCCCTGTTTCTTTTGGTCTGGTTGTTTTGACAGAATGCGGCAATCAAGGTCCCCAAGGTAGCGGCTCCGATGAATGCTTGGACAATCAGATTGGCGGTGTCTATATCGATGCCAAAAATCATTGGATGGTCACCGGCTTAGTATCGTGGGGTGAAAATTCTAACTCTGAATAATACGGCATGATTGATGGTTGGCGTTGACCGAATTCCCATTGACGGTAACAACCCACCGCACTCCTCGACCACCTCGATTGCCTTGCGATTCTGCTTCTCGAGCGCGGAGACGATAGCGAGGAAGCACCGCTCTTTCTGTCGGGGGCTATAATTAACCGTTCAAGCCAGATTCTGCCGTCTGTGGTAAAACAGCATGCTATTAAAGATTCTGGCCTTGATTAGAGTTTTTTATCCCAGTCATTGTCGCCGGATCTCCCTATGCGGCGGGGCTCGACTTCGAGGACGTCGTCGACTCGGCCCTCGAGCGTGCAAGACTTGCTGAGCTAGGTGGACTAGAGTAAGAAAAGAGAAATCAAAAGGCGAATTTACCGCGAGGAGCAAAATGTCCCATATAAATCAGATCCAAGAAGAGCTAAGGCAGATCGAAGGCGGGCGTTTTCAAACACTAGCAAATCAGTATCTATATAGGAGATATTCGCTTAACAACATCATTGAATTGGGATCCCAATGCGGCACGGATAAAACTACAACCGGAGTGCCAGATATGTACTCCGTAGGAGAGAATGGACACTACATCTTCGCGGCATACACAACCTCTAAATCCGACATCCGCAATAAGCTGCTAAATGATGCTATAGACTGCCTCGACAGGAGCAAAACCGGCATCGATCCGCAACTCATAGATCGAATCATCCTGTGCCACACATACTTTCGCCTTTCACCTCTGGTACTCGAGGAAGTCCGCGCCATCGATCCACGGATAGAAATAATCGGGCCAGAGACAATTGCGAGCGACCTTGATAGAAAATTCCCTGCGCTAGCGCATACGGTTTTGGGCATTCCGCTCGGAAAGGGGTCATTCATCGCCCCAGACCGCTTCATCGAGCGAAGCCTGAACGGCCGTTTCACAACCGACCTGTCGAAGCCCCTCATGCACAGGGATTCCGAGTTTTCAGGCATCATCGAATCGATAGAGCAAAGTAGGGCAGTAGTGATTCAGGGGCAGTCTGGATCGGGGAAAACCAAGATCGCCCTCGACGCATGCCTCTCATTCAGCAATCGGCATCACTGGGATCTTCTGATCTTGGACTCTAGGTATTCGTTGCATCTCGACGATGATATTGAGCTGATTTTGTCGGAGTCGGAAAACATTATCCTTCTGGTCGATGATGCAAACGGCAACCTGTCACTTGAGCACTTGCTGGGAATCTGCTTGGAAAACAAAAAGCTAAAGATTGTCCTCACCTGCAGGAAGATGCACCGAAGCGAGTTGACCGCGAAAATCGGCAGCTATCTAAATTTCAAAGAAATAGAGCTGGAGCCTCTAACCGCGGAAAACATTGAAGCGATACTCGAGACCGAATACAACATAAAAAACCTAGCACTGAGGGAGAGAGTATCGGCAATCGCAAACGGAAACCTGCGCTTGGCTATCATGGCAGCAAGCCCCATAGCAGACGGCAATTTCGAAGCCATCCAAGAGCCATACGATCTTCTGAACATCTATATGAATTCCGCCTTAGCTGGGTACTCCAGCAGGGAGCAGCGTCTCGCAGAGGTCCTTGCAATCTACGATTGCTGCGATCTTATTGAAGGAGACCCTTGTTACGAGGAACTCTTGGGCCTGGAGTACGACGATGCCGAGATTCGGGATTTTGCATCCAGATTGAACGACCAGGAAATCGTCACGATCCTTACCTCCGCTGGTGGCGTGCTAGCCATAAGAATGGAAGAGCAGAATCTTCGTGACTTCTTGATATGCCGCCACTTCGCAAAAGAAGGGAACGGCAGTTTTGCGGATTTCATTCTGCATACCGCAGAAATGCCGAACGCGCCGTATCTCAAAGCCGCCAAGTCAATGGCTGAAGTGTGCGGAAGTGCGAGCGTGTACGACTACCTTCGAAGGGAATGCGGGAAAGCTTGGGATGAAATTAAGAATCGGGATGCGCGAATTGCCGATCAGTTCATAATCACATTCAATCAACTCCTTCCCATACAGGCGCTCGCCTTTGCCTCAAACCGCATCGAAAGCGCTGCTTGCGCTGACGTATCGGAAGATATTCTCGGCATGAATTCGACATCCGACGGATCTATGCCCCTGCATATTTCCGTATCCCTGATGAGCTCGAGCGAGTATTCGCAAACAGCCTTAGAGTTGTTCGTGACGTGTGTAGAAAGAGGCACCGAGCGAGCGGCCGAGTACAACTGGGCATGCGGACCAGACGGTGCTTTCGCTTATGATCTCGATCGTACGGGATTCGATTTGGAAAACAGCAAACTCGATGCCCTCGCTCAAAAATATCAACAATCGCATTCCCGTAATGTTGCAGCATGTCTGATCGTCTTGACGAGTTCATACCTCTCTTCAAGGGCCCAGCGCGTTTGGCAAAATGGCATAACGTACACATACAACACCCTGACCTTCAGTTTCACATCAGAGTTGGCCGAGCTCCACGCCCATTGCTTCCGGGCGCTCTCCGTTCTAGTCGAAACCGAATTCAGCAGGCAAGTTAAATCCACCTTTCGGCAGCACTTCTCGTTCTATGGCAAAGAACCTGAAGCGGAGCACGCAGAAAACATGCATTCGGTGCTCTCGAGGATCGAAGAGCTATTCCCCAAATATATAAGCGAAGACTCGACAACCGATCTTTCATGCGGCTTAAGCATCAACCAGATTTACGAAACATGCGCGCAGAACTCCCCTCTGAGCCTCGATGGGTTCCGCCAGAGCACATTCGACGCGCTTGGCTTGGAGAACTCTTGGTCTCTCGAAGAGAAAGAACCTAGAATATCCGCGGAAGAGTTACCGCTAGAACGACTGACCGAAGCCCTGGGAAAGCTGGCCGAAGATTATGAGATTTCCGGTAAAGAGTGGGAGTCGGGCAGGGCTATCGGAAAAGTCCTTCTGGAAATTGCCAAAAGGACCCCAGATACCGCTTCAAGCATAATCGCACGCAATATCGCATCGTTGCCCTCGACGATCCCCGTTCCGTATGAAGCACTTGATTACCTTGCTGAAGCCATCGGCAGGAGGGTCCTTAGAAACGAGCTGGGCGCGGTGCTCGACGTGAGTGACCATCCGGCCCTGTTTGACTATCTTGATTTGCTAGCAATAAAGAGCGGGCCCGACAAGGAGGAGCTCGACGAGATCCTCGCAAGACTCGATGACGGCAGAACGCATCTCTGCTTGGAAGATTTGGAGATAGTCGAGCCAAAGCATCCTGGCTATATGCTCAAATATGCTTTTAGGTTTTCCGAACATACACACAATGATGAGGTTTGGCGGTTTTTCGGCAACTGCGGAGACGAAAAGCGCGTCTCCGCTCTAGATTCGTACTTCGGATCCAATCCCTCACCGGCTGTCAACCTGTATTTTCTCGCACTTGAAGGACGCCCTTCTTTCGACTATAACCTCGCTTTCCTACGCTGCCTTTTACGCCTTGACAGTTCAATGATTGACCGTTTTTTGGAATACGCTGCCAACCTCGACTACCGACAAAGGCACGATCTCCTGCGAAGAATCAGCTCGTTTTGGACCGTCCAGGACGATCACGCTTGGAATCTGCTGAAAGCAATGATCGATGAAGCGCTGAGCAAACCACTCGGCAGGTATGAAATAGCCTTTTTGTTTCCCGTTCATGATGCAAATGCGCTCTCGAGCGATATTTTTTGGGAGCGCCTGGAATATACCATCCGCGAAAGGATCGCCGACGCAAATAGTCTCGATAGAATAAGCTGGGCCTTGTCCGATTGCAATGACGAGGCGAGGGTTAGGGCTATCACCCTCATTCTGACGCTCGATAAAGACGGGATATCGATCAACCATTTGGATCTCCGTCGATCTTCAATGAGCGGGTCCCCTGAAAAAGGCTTTATTCCAGCAAAGCTCAAGGAGATTGAGGCGATTGACTCGATTGCTGCTCAGCTGCCCGCAGGTGTTGCATATTTAAAACACAGAGAATGGCTGTCAAAAGTGAAGTCATCAATTGAAGGAGACATCGAAGACGAAAAGTGGGGGCTATTCCACGACAGGCAGTAATCGACTTTGACACCTAGAATTAGGAAAAGTCTCAGGCGCTTCGGCCTAAACCATACCCCGTTTACCATTGGGATAGATATCGAAACTCAACCTGTCCGAGTTTCGCTTGTGTTTCGATTTTTGTCCCAGCGCTGTCCCACCAACGTTCCGCAGCATGTCGCAGTGAGCCGCCATGTTCGGATGACTGCGAACTAGGCAATATAGGTGAACTGGGTAGAAAGCGGCGGTACAAACGCATGCTAAAACTGGCAAATTATTATGAAAGGTAATCTTATGGCAAACACGGAGGAATCAACTAAGGCCGTTCTAACGCGCTTGCAAGACGACGCAAGGCCAACTATTTGCAGCGACTCTCTCGAACTTATTTCGAATGTCGCAGAGGTTGGTCTGGACGAAATTCTCCAAAACGAGTTCTTGAAGGACATTCCCGTCATCTCAAGCGCAGTGAGCATCTATAAAATCGGAAACAATATCCACAATGCGCACCTACTGAAGAAGTATGCGTGTTTCCTCGATGAGTTCAACCGCGACTCTTTTGAAAATGGCTCGAGGAAAAAGTACAAGCAATACTTTGAAGAGTCAAATAGGAAGCGCGATATTGAGTACCTGCTTATCCTGCTCGAAAGATACATTGAGGAGGACAAAGCGCGGCGACTAGCAAAGATTTATGAGGCCTATCTAGATAAAGAAATTAGCTGGGGCGATCTTCGTTTGTTCGCAGAGACGCTGGACAGATTTCTACCTGGAGACTACGAGATGCTTCGAGAAAAGGAAACTTTTCAGACGCTCAGAGGCAAAGATACAGAAGTTCTGCTTCGATTAACCGGACTTGGATTGCTGATTGAGGATATCCATCGGCAGCAGTGGGACGTAGTAGACGAGACGCTCACCTTCGACGATCCCGGCGATATCGAGAAAGAAGAAAGGGTTTATCGTAGGACCGAATTTGGAAACAGGATGGTATCTATACTTGGCTAGCTGCTGCAGGCAACAATTTGAGCGCGCTCTTGTCGTCTTGATTAAACTGCTCGCATGCCAGTGACAAAGCAATTAGCTTAATTGGTCGAATGGTTTATTAGCCCAATACGCGTGGCCTAAATCGGCTAATACACATGATGGCGAAATTCTAAGCCGCTTTTAAGCGAACATGACTTTCCTCATCTTCGGTTGATTATTTCGTCTTCGTTTTGTTAATTCGCATGGAAACAAGAGCTGCGGCTATCGTTGACAACGGGAGAGGCGGCGCGAATGGCGCTATTCGACGAGAGAGTAAATTGCCTTGCAGATTGTCACGCCGAAGTCGACCAGGAACCTTTTTTGTCCATCGGTTAGCCTTGCTCTCTCTTCCAGTGATTCCTTGCTCGAGTGCCTGAAACACTGGATCTTGTATCTGAAGCTCTTCACCGTATTGTCGTCGACGAGTCCAAGCGTCGCCTTCGAGTAGTCAGGTTGTATGAACTTCCCGTTCTCTTTCAGCAGGTTCTCGATCAGGTTCGCGATCTCCCTGAGCTTCTCGTTGTCCTCCATCTCCTCGAATCGCGAATTGCCTGCGGAGATGAGCTGGATCCTCTTGTTCAGATTATCGCCGATTGCCACCGAGGACGCCTTGCGCACGAAGGTCATGTCGGCAACCATCGCGCGGCGGGTCGCCCAGCGTACCGTGCCATCATCGTCGAGCCCAAGCGATATGGCTCTGTCCCTGATTGTCCCGTATGTAAAACTGGATGGTTCTTTCGGGGGCCTGCGCAGTACGTCGGGGAATTGATCGATGATATAGCCGTGTGCGTTCAGATAGTAGGCGACGACATAGAACCAGCACCTGTCCTCTTTCCTATTCGGCTCGTTTTCTGGTTGACACAGCTGCCGGAACTTCTCTATCGCTTCTATCTCGTCGTGGACTAGGAACTCGAATCCCTGTGTCTCATCCTTCCCGTAGAAGACGTTGTAAGTTCTGTTCACGCCTTCGATAAGTGAGAAAAAGTGATACTAGTAGTCGTTCTCTGAAATGTTATCGAGATAGTACTCTCTCAGGTCGATCATCTGATTTCAGGTCTCCGTTCGTCTTTGGTGAAGTGGCTGTGCCCGCATTTGGCCCTGGCTGTCATTAGGCTCTGACCTGTTACCGACTTGGGCTGGCGGGCAGCTGCAGGTCGTCTTCCCGAACGGCGCGCGGTGATGCGGTTTCGCCGCGATGTCTCTCTGTGCGGCGCATTTCCTCAAACACTGTAGAAATGTTTTTGCGAGCTGCCGCACTTAACTAAGCTCGCATAGACACCGTAGCACATGGTATCGAGGTTGTTGCACGCGTTTTCAGTTGAGGGCACTGTTGGCGACAGGGCTGCTCAAGCTCCATTTGATGTCTCTTCGAAAGAGCGGTATCGCTCACGGGCGGCCGGCACAGCCGCTCTGGCATTGGAGTGCTAATTCGCTCCGGAACCACGTTCCGAACAAGGAGCCCAGCTAGGGCGTATGAGTACTGGAACCCATGGAGGCGGGCAACCGCTGCAAGGACGAGTGCCTGCCCGAGGAGACGAGCCGCCGCATCGTGGACGTCATCAGCGACGTGAACTCGCCTACAGCGATCACGCGCGGCGCTACCTGCTCGCGACGGGCTGCGTGACGGAGCGCACCTACGTGACGGGCTCGCCCATGGCGGAGGTGCTGCGCACGAACCTGGCGGCCATCGATGCGAGTGACGTGCTGGAGCGCGAGGGCCTGGAGCCGGGAGGCTACTTCCTGCTCTCCGCCCACCGCGAGGAAAACATTGACACTGAAGCGAACTTCACGTCCCTCTTCGGCGCGATAAACGCCCTCGCCGAGGAATACGGAAAGTCCATCCTCTACAGCTGCCACCCCCGCTCCCGCAAGCGCCTGGAGGCCTCGGGCTTCCAGGCGCATCCCCTGGTGCGCACCCACGAGCCCATGGGCTTCCACGACTACAACAAGCTGCAGTCCAGCGCTTACCGCGTCGTCTCTGACCCCGGTACCCTCCCCGAGGAGTCGAGCTTCTTCGCGAGCGTCGGCCGCCCGCTCCCGGCGGTCTGCATCCGCACGAGCAGCGAGCGCCCCGAGGCGCTTGACAAGGGATGCTTCGTGCTCGCGGGCATCGACGAGCGGGGCCTGCTCAACGCCGTGCGCACGGCGGTTGCGCTCACGGAGGATGGCCTCCACGGAATCCCCGTGCCGGACTACCAGGACGACGTGGCCCCCAAGGTCGTCAGTATCATCCAGTCCTACACCGGCATCGTTGACCGCATGGTGTGGAGGAAATACTAATGTCTCTTTTTACGACGGGTTCGCCGTTGGTCGCTGAATCGATGGGTATGCAGGCTCTATGGCAAGACTCACATGTTATGGTCAAGTGGATCAAAGATATTATATCGTCTAGTTTGACCGTTGAAGAAAAGACTCACTGCACGGCCTGTGCCTTCATGCTTGCGTAGAGGAGGTGTCTGATGTATCAGCTCATCGTAATCGGCAACGGGTTCGATCTTTCCTGCGACCTCAAATCGAGCTTCTCCGACTTTCACGACTACCGAGCGAAATCCGATTTGGTTGCCCATCCGGAGAACACCACTATCTGGGATCTCATTCTCAAGCAGGAGAAGGGGCATAATTGGCGCTGGTGCGACGTCGAACACCAGATTAGGCGGTGGCTGTACAAAAGCGGGCAGAAGGATCCCCAGATGCTCCGGCTCCCGGAATGTGTCCTCGATCCTTCGGTCAAGCCCTCGCAGACCGCGCGCACCAATGCCGTCTATTCCTATGTGCTGAGCAATTGGCTGAGGGACCGAAAGCTGGACGGCAGCGTGCTCGCCGCGCTGTCCCTTGCCGACCTGAACCGCTACGAGTCGTATTTCGCCACCTACCTCAACGACCTTGTGCAGCGGACGCCCGGCTACCTCGACTCCGCCGCGACCCGGATGGAGCGCATCTGCAGAGACCTGGTTGACGAAGATGGCGTGCCCCACTCGACCTCCGTCCTCAGCTTCAACTACACCGAGCCCCTGTCGAGCAACGTTCGCCTTTCCGACGCCCTCGGCATCGACTGCTTCTGCAACATACACGATAGGGCGAGCGACTACGAGCACGGCATCGTCTTCGGCATAGACGCGAAGGGGATCAGGCCCACCAGCGTGGCCATACCGTTCACCAAGACCTACAGGCTGCTCGCGCAGGACCCCGTCGACTTCCAGAGGGTCGTTCGGCCGAAGTCGTCAAACGGCGCTTCGATGGGCTTCATCAAGTTCTTCGGCCACTCCCTTTCCGAGGCCGACTACTCCTACTTTCAGTCGATCTTCGATGCCGTGGACCTCTACGGTGGCGATACGAGGCTCGTCTTCTACTATAGGCCTCATGGCAAGAAGGGTGAGACCGAGAAGGTTATGGTCGAAAAGGCTCGCAGGGAAGTTCATAAAAACGTGACGAAGCTCTTGGCTGCCTACGGCGAGTCTTTCGACAACAAAGACCACGGGAAGAACCTCATGCACAAGCTCCTCCTCGAGGGCCGCCTCATGGTTCGCAGACTTCCATAGGGCTTCGGCGACGCATGGCTGGTCGTCGGCGCGTTTGCACCAACATTCCCGGCGTGATCTTGAGTCTAGATTCAACATGGCTAAGGAGGGGCTTGATTGATCCTCAGTGGAGTCCAATGGGTGGTTGCAACTCTCATCGGACAAATGGATAACCGTGAATATGCATCAATTATATTGATGGGTCTTATAGCGATTTATCTTCTGACTAAGGGTAAGTTGTTAAGCGTTATTAAATCGTTTGCTGATGTTGTCAAGTGTGCGCTAAGCCCCAAAATTCTGATTCCTGCGCTCATTCTTGTAACGTACTCTGCGCTTTTGATATACGGAGCGTTTGAATTCGGGTTTTGGAATACGGGTATCTTGCTGGACACGATTCTTGAGGTTGTATTTGTTGGGTTTCCCTCTATGTTAATTGCATCTAAGGCAACATCGGTCACTTCAATTAAAAACGAATTGATTGTGCCTGAGGTCCGCTTTGGTGCACTAGCGTCTTTCTATATCAATCTGGTCTGCTTCCCTATTCCGTTTGAAGTTGCTCTTCAAGTAGTCCTTTTGTTTCTGGGTATTGGCCATGCCCAATTTTCATCCAGACGTGATGTATCCAATCTATGCTTGTTTGAAAACATGAGGGTTGTTTTGTGCATCATTGTTTGTGTTGCAACAACGTTGCTGCTTTCAAATGCTTAGTTTTCTATGGACTGGGGCGTTGAATTAAGCTCGCTATTTCTTTCAATCTGGTACCCAATATTCATCGCGCCCTATGTTCTCGCGCTTGCCTATTATGCTTCGCTTGAATCGATGTACATGCGTATAAACGTTGTGGGAGAGAACCTGCCTACAAAGGAGTTTATTAATATTGCAATAGCGTTGTTTCCAAACTTTCGATACATCAGACATTTCAACGGATGGAATGCTCATGAGTATCTTGAATGTTGCAAACCGCCTGAAAAAGCTTCCTGCTTGGCTGCTTTTAAGTATGAGGTCGACGCGGCCGCCGCCAACGCTGACGCTAAAGTTAAACGGTTTGAATCGGGTAAAGGGAGGAGCGGGTTCGATGAAGATGGGATATGGTTTGACTGGACATATCTGGAAGAGATGAAGTCCTTTCTTTGGACAATTGCAAGTTTGGAGAATCAGCGCTGGATGGAATCCGGTGCCTATTCGTCCTTGGACGAGGCGTTTAACCGGTTCCTGCCTAACGGTTGCAACGGATCGTTGTTGCTTTCTCGCGGAAAGGATGCATACGTCTGTTGGGCAATCAAATCCATCAGGTTTTGTGTTTGCTGTCGGTTCCAGAGATGGTGCTTTTCCTTCTATGAAATACGAGGGCGATCGCTGCCCAATTACTGACGGTGCGGATATGCTCTCTGAGTTTGTTGATGACAACGGGGATGCTGATTCGCAACTTAAAAATTGGCACTTCAGCTTTTATAACGGTAAATCTTATTTGTGATTACGCTTGAGACTGGATGATTTAACGATGCTTTGTTAGTGTCGCGCAGGTAGAAGCATTGTCGCTATCCGGCGTGGTCGGCATGTCTGGAATTTGCCGCATACTTCTGTTTTGAGCGGCTCTCGCGGTACGTTTTCATGGTTCGGATGGGCTTTGGCTACATGACTTTTCCCGTAGTGGCGTAATTGATGCAGGTCTCCTATCTCTTGCCGTAATATAATTACGGCAAGAGATAGGAGACTCTCATGCTTAAGCGTTTTACTATTGATGGCTATAGGAATTTTTCGACTCCGGTTTCATTATATTTCGCAGCTTCTCGTGATTACCAGTTTGCAGAAAATAACGTTAAAAACGGAACCGTGAAAACCGCGCTTCTGATCGGCAGAAATGCGTCTGGTAAATCGAATTTCGGTTCAGCTTTATTCGACATTACATTCGGCTTTCCAAAGGCATTCGATTATTCTGACCAGGATGATCGTCTGTTTTTGAATGCTGACTGCGGGCGAGGTACGGCACAGTTCACCTATGTCTTTGAATTTGACGGTCACGAAATCAATTACTGCTATGAGAAGACTTCTCCGACTACTTGGCTTCACGAGACCCTATCGATTGATAAGAAACGAATTTTCGATTTTAATAATGCAAGTGGCGTTTTCGAAGAGAACCATCTTGAACGAATCGGTGCTGCTGGGATCAATTTTGAATTCTCCGATACTTCGTTGAGCCTTCTTTCATATATAACGAGCAGTCTTCCAACTAATGTTTTAGGCGTCTTGGCGGAGTTGCGACGATTTGTCTCGCGCATGAGGCTGATTCGCATGGACGTTTTTCGATTAAAAGGGTTTGAAACGAGAAAGGTAATCGACAAGATTATACGCGAGAACAAAGTCGCGGAATTCGAGTCATTTATTCGCAATTTTGGAGTCGATGAGTCTCTGATCGTTATTAAAGAGTCCGACGGCTCGCCTGTTCTGTATTTCAATCACCCTATGCGATGCATCCCGTTTGTCGAGGCATGTTCTAGCGGTACAAGAACCCTGGTTAAGTTGTTCTCTGAGCTTGAGCTTAACGAGTCGGCCAGCTTTTTGTTCATAGATGAGTTTGACGCTTTTTGTCACTTTGAGATGGCAGAGAGCCTTTTGAAGCTCTTTGCTTCAAAGGCATCGTGTCAGATACTGTGTTCGACCCACAATACCTCTCTTGTTAAGAATGGCGTAATGAGGCCTGACTGCGTTTATCAAATCTCTGCAAAAGAGGGTATTCGAACCTTGGCTGATTCCACCGATCGTGAATTGAGGCTTGGCAACAATATTGAGAAGCTCCTTCGAGCCGGAGAGTTTGATTAGCCATGAACAAAGCGTCTGAAAAGAATGTCCTGCTCATTGTTGAAGGCGCTAAACGCGAGCCTCAGCTGATGGAGCGCATGTTTGAATCTTTTAGTCTCGCAGATGATCATCAAATTGTTCCTGTCGAGATTAATGTTCACGACTTTCTTGATAAGCTCTTTCAAGAATACGGTTGCGATTTCGAGTCCATTGATCTTAAATCCTTTGTCGCTGAGCTTCTTTCGGATAAAGATGATGCGGCTCAGTTTCTCGAATCCAGTTTTACAGACACCTTGCTCATATTTGACTTAGATCCTCAGGACAATCGGCTCGATTTTAAGCGGCTTGAGCTAATGCAAGACTATTACTGCGATAGCACTGATATGGGTCAGCTATATCTAAGCTATCCATCGGTTGAAGCATATCGTGATTTTGATCCCTTGATGTATTTCTCTCTGGATGATGCCCTTGTTCCTTCAGATGTGATTTTTGGCCAGCGATCTTACAAGGACTGGGTTGCCAGGAGGGGAGATTCGCTTGCGGATATTGGGCGTATTGATGGCTATACATTTGCTTGCATTATTGCCGTTCATGCCCTGAGGTCGCTTTTGCTAACTAGTGAGCAGGTGACGCAAAATGCAAACGAGTGTATGGCTGACTTAGCTGCGACTGTGGCGGACATCAATCATTCTGAACTTTTGCTCAACGAGATTGATCGTCTGAACAATGATTCATTTTGCGCATGCTGCACCTGTCTATTCTTTATTGCGAATTGGCCTAAGCGATTTAACGACGTTTTGAATAAGGCGATTAAGAGGGGTTTGGGTATTCGTTTGTTCTAAATCTATAAGGGCAGCGACAAGGTGATTAAGCTCGAGCGCAAAAAGAAGTACGGCAGCTGGATCTACAAGGAGGACGCGCCGCTTACACGCGGTGAGTTTGAGCAGATTCTGGCTGGCGAGTACGACTTTTTGCTGAGGAGCCCCTATCCGCTCTGTCGCGAGTTCTACATCGAGTGCATCTGCAACATGATGCGCCCGTGGGTCATCGTGAACTATGAGCGTGAGCCGTGGGTGATGGACGAAGGTACCGTGCGCATTTCGTTTGACATGAACATGCACGCGGCGGTGGGAAGCTTTGACATTTTTGATGCAACGCTGTCCGCATTGCCCGTACTGGAGCCCGGCAAACTGGTGATGGAGGTCAAGTTTACCGAGTTTTGCCCACAGCTGGTGCGTGATATGGTGCCGCCGAGTGTGGGTTTGGTCAGGTCGACCCTGCCAAGATCGGTCTGTCGCTGCTCGTGGCGCTTGTCATGGGCATCCTGATCTATCACGTGTACAAGCGCTTTTTTACCGGCGTGGTGTATTCGCGCAGCTTTGCCGTGACGCTCGTGGGCATGTGCGTGCTCACCTGCATGGTCACGCTCGCGATCTCGACCAACGTGGTCATCTCGCTCGGTATGGTCGGTGCTCTGTCTATCGTTCGCTATCGTACGGCGGTCAAGGACCCGCTCGACCTGCTGTATCTGTTTTGGGCCATTACCACGGGCATTACGGCAGGTGCCGGCATGTATGCGCTCGTGGGACTCACGGCAGTGGTGATCGTGGTGATGATCGCCGGCTTTGCGAGCCACCAGGACAAGGCGCGCGTGTACATGATGGTCATTCACTACACGGGTCAGACCACCGGCGACGATATCGTGCGCGCATTTGGGCGCACCAAGTTCACCGTCAAGTCCAAGACCATGCGCGGCGACAAGTTCGAGATGGCCGTCGAGGTGTTTTCGGACGGTGTGGATATGCCCTATGCCGACGCCATCCGCGCGCTCGACGGCCTGGAAGATCTAACGCTCATCCAGTACAACGGCGAGTACCATGGGTATAGCCCTAGCGAGCAGATTGCACAAAGAGGGACGCTCCTGGTCGAGCATACGTCAGCGAGCGGGCGGCTGCCGTGGCGAGGTGCCGCGAAAGAGGAGCGACGCGTACTTCATGTACGCGAGCGACGGTTTGAGCGGCAGATCGCCCGGCAGATGTCCGCGCAGCGTCGAGCAGTCCGGCGTTCGTTAGAACGCCGGAACGAACAGGTATCATGGTGAAAGCGATTTCAATGACAGGGGTGCTCGTGGTAAAGATGAAAGATGTGGCCGAGCTGGCCGGCGTTTCGAGTGCCGCCGTCTCGCGCTACCTCAACGGTGGCTACATATCGACGGACAAGGCCGAGCGCATTAAGCAGGCGATTGAGCTGACCGGATACGTGCGGTCCAGCCAGGCTCGCGCGCTGCGCACCGGTTCCACCAAGCTCATCGGCGTCATCGTGCCCAAGATCAACTCGGAATCCGTGAGCCGCATTACCGCCGGCATTGGCCGGGTGCTCGGTCGCCGTGGCTATCAGATGCTGCTTGCCAATACCGACAACGCGGCCGATCGCGAGCTCGAATACCTCGATTTGTTCCAAAACCACCCAGTTGATGGCATTGTGCTGGTGGCAACCATGATCACCGACGAGCATCGTCGGGCGATTGAGTCGTGCCGCGTGCCGATCGTGCTGATCGGCCAGAATGTCGAGGGCGCGGCGTGCGTCTATCACGACGATTACGAGGCCGCTTTTGAGCTGGGCCATGCGCTTGCGGGCCGTGTGGACGGCAAGATCGCCTACATTGGAGTTACCGAAGAGGACCGCGCGGCCGGCTATGACCGCCGTCGCGGTTTTGAGGCCGGCTTGCGCGCCGCGGGCGTGGCGCTTGATCCGAGCCTGATTCGCCTGGGCTCGTTTACGCTCGACTCGGGCTATGGTGCGGCGAGTGAGCTGCTTTCCGTCGCTCCCGATGTTTCGTTTATCGCCTGCGCGACCGACACCATGGCGGCGGGCGCGCTGCGTGCCATCGATGAGGTTCGCGGCATGGGCGAGGGCATACACCGCGTGAGCGGTTTTGGCGACAACGCGTTTTTGCGCGCGCTGACGGGCGGCATTCCCACCGTGCACTATGGCTACCTGACCAGTGGCGTCGAGGCGACCAATATGTTGCTCAACACGCTCGATGGCGTTGAGGGGGAGAGCGGTCTCAAGACGCTCAAGCTCGGTCATCAGCTTATGAATGTCTAGGTCTTGGCCATGTCTGCATGCCTCTGAGTCGCCTGTTTTTGCCGTAAAACTACCATTCGCCGGTTTTTTCCTACCGTTCACCCTACTATGAAAACGATTACAGACATATGAAACTGAAAACGATTACAGTGTAAGTGTCAAAGATGGCCGGGTGCACATGCGCCCGTTGGAGGAAAGGGAAGTCATGGACTACCGCAAATCAGCCCAAGAGGTGCTCGACAACATCGGTGGCGCCGACAACGTCGTCTCTGCCGCGCATTGCGCCACGCGTTTGCGCCTGGTGATTGCCGATAACGCCAAGGTTGACAAGGAGGCTCTCGAGAATATCGACGGCGCTAAGGGCGTCTTTGAGGCCCAGGGCCAGCTCCAGATTATTTTTGGCACCGGCACCGTCAACAAGGTCTACGAGGAGTTCATCGCGCTCAGTGGCGTCGAGGCTGCCACCAAGGCCGAGGTCAAGGAGGCCGCGGCGCAGCAGCAGAACATCTTTATGCGTGCCATTAAGGTGCTCGGCGACGTCTTTGTCCCCATCATCCCTGCCATCGTGGCTTCGGGCCTGCTGCTGGGCATTATGAGCGCCCTCAACTTTATGGCCTCCAACGGCTTTATCGCGCTCGACACCAATAACTTTATCTATAAGATCGCCGACCTGGTCTCGGGAACGTCCTTTGGCATTCTGCAGATCCTGATCGGCTACTCCGCCGCCAAGGCCTTTGGCGCCAACCCGTACCTGGGTGCTGTCGTCGGCGGTGCGTTCATCAACTCCTCGCTGCAGAGCGCCTACACGGTTGCCTCCGAGGGCGTGCAGACCATGGTCACCGTCATCCCCGGCGTGTACAACTTTGAGTGGGTCGGCTATCAGGGTCATGTTATCCCCATCGTTATCGCCTGCGCCATTCTCGCCTTCCTCGAGAAGCGCCTGCACAAGATCGTTCCCGAGATGTTCGACCTCTTTGTGACCCCGCTCGTATCGGTGTTCGTGACCGTGCTCGTGACGCTCGTTGCCGTCGGCCCCATCTTCGTCTGGGCCGAGAACGCCATCCTCGGTCTGATCCAGGCCCTGCTGACCCTGCCCTTGGGCATCGGTTCCTTTATCGTCGGCCTCTTCTATGCCCCCACGGTCGTTACCGGTATCCACCAGATGTACACCGCCATCGACTTGGGCCAGCTCGCCCAGTACGGCGTGACCTATTGGCTGCCCATCGCCAGCGCTGCAAACATCGCCCAGGGTGGCGCCGCGCTCGCCGTTGCCTTTAAGACCCGCGATGCCAAGATCAAGGGCCTGGCGCTTCCTTCGGCTCTGTCCGCCTTCATGGGTATTACCGAGCCTGCCATCTTCGGCGTGAACCTGCGTTTCTTTAAGCCCTTCATCGCCGGCTGCATCGGCGGCGGTTGCGGTGCCCTGGTCTGCGCGCTCACCTCGCTTGCCGCTTCCGGCACCGGCGTTACCGGCATCTTCGGTATCCTGCTGTGCCTGTCCCAGCCCGTACAGTACGCGATCATGTTTGCGGTCGCCGCGCTGGTTTCCTTTGGCGTCTCGTTTGTCCTGTACAAGGACGAGCCCAAGGCTTCCGAGCAGGCCTAAGAGCTTTTGATTGAGGGGATGCCCGCGGGTTGTATGCTCGCGGGCGTTTCCCGTATCTGGTGCCGATCTCTGGCGCCTTGTTACTTTCGATCCGTTAGGACTTTGATATGTCTAATGCACTTGGCCGCGACCTTGCAAAGCTGGTTGCCGCTGTTGACGCTGCCGCCTCTGAGTGCGGTCATGGCGCGTATGGCCAGCGCTTCCATATTATGCCGCCGGCGGGCTGGCTCAACGACCCCAACGCTCTTTGCCAGGCGGGCGGCGTGTTCCATGCCTATTTTCAGTATGCGCCGTTTGATGTCGAGGGCGGCGTTAAGGTCTGGGGCCATGCGACGAGCCGCGACCTTATGACGTGGGACTACGTTGGCGCCCCACTGCTGCCCGATGAGCCGTTCGATTGCCATGGCGTATATTCGGGCTCCGCGCTTGCCGAGAACGGCCGCATTCGCGTGCTGTACACGGGCAACGTTAAGCTTTCCGATGCGGACGGCACGTACGACTACGTCAATACCGGTCGCCGCGCCGATACTGTTTATGTCGAGAGCATTGATGGCCTTGCCGGTCGGGAGTTCAGCCAAAAGCGTGTGGTGCTGGCGTCCGATGATTATCCCGAGGATTTGACCTGCCACGTGCGCGATCCCAAGGTGTGGCGCGATGATGATGGGCGTTACCACATGGTGTTGGGCGCGCGTCGTCGCGTGGATGGGCCGCATGTTGAGAGCCGTTTTTGTGCGATGCACGGTGAGGGTGCCGGGCGCGATGTGGGCGAGATCCTGGTGTATGGCTCGGCCGACATGCTGAGCTGGGAGCTCGAGAACCGTGTGTCTACGCCCGAGCGCTTTGGCTTTATGTGGGAGTGCCCGGGGTATCTGGAGCTTGAGGTGGATGG
>CAJMOM010000017.1:0-17577 GCA_905215005.1 uncultured bacterium
GCGCCCTCGAGCGAACCGACGCGCTCGCCGGCGATAACGCCGTAGCGGCTGACTTCCTCGGGCGAGCAAGCAGCGACGGCGATAACCGAAGCGCCACCGTGCTCCTTGGAAACGGCGAGCATCTTGTCGCAGATGTCGCGGTTAGGCACTACGTAGTCGCCCAGAAGAACCAGGAAGTTCTCCCCTGCCACGGCGTCGGCAGCAGAGCGGATAGCATGGCCGAGGCCCTTGGGCTCGTACTGATAGCGGAAGTCGACCGGCATACCGCCAGCGTGGGCGACGGCATCGGCATAGACGTTCTTGCCGCGCTCGCGCAGCAGGTTCTCGAGCGAGCGATCGGGCTGGAAGTAGTTCAGCAGCTCGGGCTTGCCGGGAGAAGTAACGATGATGGCATCGTCGACCTCCTCGGGGTCGAGTGCCTCCTCAACGACATACTGGATGACCGGCTTGTCGAGAACCGGCAGCATCTCTTTGGGGGTGCACTTGGTGCCAGGCAGAAAACGCGTGCCAAGACCGGCGGCGGGGATGATTGCCTTCATGTTATTCAAGGATCCTTTCGCAGGCGCAAAAGCGCCCCATGCGTGCGGCACGCAGCCGCAGACCAAATTGCGATACCTAAGCATCTTACCGCTGGAACTATATGTCGCTACAAGGCAGAGACAATTCTTCAGCAGGTCAACGCAAATTATTGCTCGAATGGTGCAATTTTATTGCCCAACGGCAAGGTGCCCGATACGACGCAAATCACAGAACACAGCAGCTTGAGCTACCGATGTCGAGGGACCGAAAAACAAAAAAGACGGGGCTCGCAATGCGAACCCCGTCTGCAAAGAAATCTGGCGAGAAAGCCTGATTACTTGAGGGTGACAGCAGCGCCAGCAGCCTCGAGCTTCTCCTTGGCAGCCTCGGCGTCCTCCTTCTTGGCACCCTCGAGAACAGCCTTGGGAGCGCCCTCGACGACCTCCTTGGCCTCCTTCAGGCCAAGGTTGGTGAGCTCACGGACGGCCTTGATGACCTGGATCTTGTTGTCGCCGAAGCCCTCGAGCACGACGTCAAACTCGGTCTTCTCCTCGGCCTCAGCAGCGCCAGCAGCGGGAGCGGCGACAACAGCGGCAGGAGCAGCGGCGGAAACGCCGAAGGTGTCCTCGATAGCCTTGACGAGCTCGGAAGCCTCGAGAAGGGTCATTTCCTTAAGAGCATCGATGATCTCATCGGTGGTAAGCTTAGCCATTTCTAAGTCCTTTCGGTTTCCGTGCGGATGCACGGAGATCAGTTAAAACACGGCGCGAATGCGCCAGGGGTGCGGCGTTGCCGCCGCGGGTGAAAACAGCGACTAGGCTGCCTTCTGCTCGGAAACCTGCTGGATCGAACGAGCGAGACCAGAGGAAACGCCGTTGACGCAGACAGCGATGTCGCGAGCGAAACCGGAGATGAGACCGGCGATCTGGCCGAGAAGCTGATCCTTGGTGGGCAGCTCGGCGATAGCCTTAACATCATCAGCGGAAACGGCCTTGCCGTCGGAGATACCGCCCTTGATCTCAAGGACGCCCTTGGACTTAGCGGAGAAGTCCTTAAGGGCCTTAGCGGCCTCGACCGGCTCGGTCTCGTAGAACACATAAGCGACGGGGCCGGCGAGGATCTCGTCGATCTCGGGCTGCTCCTGGTTCTTGAGGGCGATCTTGACCAGGTTGTTCTTGTAGACCTTCATCTCGGCGCCGCACTCGCGAAGCTGATGACGCAGCTCCTGAGCCTGCTTAACCGTCAGACCGTTGTAGTTGACGACGAACAGACCGGCGTTCTCGGCGATACGGGACTCGATCTCTGCAACCTTGTCGATTTTGTACTGCTGGGGCATGAATTACACCTCCTCGAATTCTTTCCGGGCACGGTCCGCCACAAGGACGTGACGGGGGCATGTCCAAAAAGAAAGCCCCCGCGCTGCATGAGCGACGGGGGCGAGAAGACATATCTACTCGACCACCTCGGCTGGCGGGAAGTCCCATTAAGCTCGCGGGTAAGACCCGTTTGCGCCGGCTGTCTCTGGCAGCGGATTCGTGCGTGAACCGAAAGTATTATGGCGGGGACCCCGGCGTCGGTCAACGGAAAACCGGGCTGCACACAATTCCACCATCCGGCACGCTCCGCCGAAGGCCAGGCGCAAGGTTTCCGCTCGGTCAGGTCCTGGGCTCGCTCGGAAAGCACATTAAGTGCTTTCCGGCTCGTGCGGAATCTACGGAAACCTTGCGCCTGGCCTTCGGCGGCGCGTGCCTGCGTCAACTATGGGGCAGCCCGGTTTTACGTTGGCTGACGCCCCCACGCATAACCCTTATGTCGGTGGGCTGATGTGTTGCGTCCCTGAGGGCTACAAGGTTGAAATGAAGGTGGACAGGCGGCGGAGGCCTTCGTTTAGGTCTTTGTCGGAGACGCAGTAGCTTAGGCGGATGTGGCCTTCGGTGCCGAAGCAGTCGCCCGGGACTAGGGCTACGCTTGCTTCTTTGATGGCTTTGATGCAGAAGGCTTCGCTTGTTAGGCCGAATTGTTTGATGCTGGGGAAGGCGTAGAAGGCTCCCGCCGGTTCAACTACGTCGAGGCCCATGGCGTTTAAGGCTGCGAGTACACGTTTGCGACGAGCTCGGTAGACTTCGAGCATGGGGGTGGGGTCGACGGTCAGGGCTCGGGCCGCGGCGTCCATCTCGAAGGAGACGGCACTCGATACTAGGTATTGGTGAGCTTTTGCGATCTCGGCGATGACGGGTGCCGCTGCTGCGAGCCAGCCCAGGCGCCAGCCGGTCATAGCCCAGGGTTTGGAGAAGCTCTCGATGACGACCGTCTGCTCACGCAGCTCCGGGTGTCGCTGGGCGAAGCGCTCGTAGCCATCCACATAGACCAGGCGGTTGTATACGTCGTCGCAGACCACGTAGATGCCCGCCTGCTCTGCCACGTGTGCCACGGCGTCGAGCGACGCCGCGTTGAGGATGCAACCCGTGGGATTGTTGGGCGAGCAGATGACGATGGCCTTGGTCGCCGGCGTCACGCAGGCACGAAGCGCCTCCTCATCAATCTGGAATTGCGCAGGCTCCGTATCCAAAAAGACCGCTTTGGCGTGATTGGCCACGACGATGCTCTCGTACAGGCCAAAGGCCGGCGTGGGGATGATGACCTCGTCGCCGGGGTTGAGCATAGCCATGAATGTTGCCGACAGGGCCTCGGTCGCGCCGTCGGTTAGGATGACCTCGTCGGCCGAAAACGTAAGGCCCGCGTCCCCCATGTAGGCAGATAACGCCTCACGCAGGGCGGGGCGACCGTTGTTGGGCGGATAGTGCGTGTCACCGCGGTCCAGTGCGGCGGTCACCTCGGCACTAATCACATCGGGCGTGGGAAAATCGGGCTCGCCAAGCGCAAGCGCGATGCACCCCGGGTGCTGGGCGGCGAGCGCGTTGATCCGGCGGATACCGGAGGGCTTGAGCGTGGCAAGCGAGGTATTCATGGGCAGTCGCATGGCGTTCCTTTCGTAAGGGTTGCACTAGGATAGCGCGGCGGGGCGCCGCCAGACGGTGTAACCTAAACGGAAACGAGCCGGAAAGGAGATGGCATGGAGACAATCACGCGTGGCGACGTACCAAAAACACTGCACACCATTGCGTATATCAGTATTCCCAATAGCGCCGATCTTGATTTTTTGCTCTGGGACCTGCAGGATGCCATCGCGGCGTATGCCCGGCTTTCCGGTACCGCGCTCCCCCACCCGGTCGATTTGGAGGCGGATGATGCCGGTGCAGTCGATGGCATGGTGCTCGCTGTTGATGATGCGTTTGACGATGAGGCTATGATCGCTGTCGAGCAGATACTCGATCGCCTTGGAAATACAGAGACACGCATCTATGTCGTCGTCCAGGCCGCGTCTAAAAACAACAAGCAGGCGGACGAAGTCCTCGACCGCCTGTACCGGGCATGTATTCTACGTGACCTGCCATGGTGCAACGGCGTTGTCATCTGTGCCGGCAGCGGCATCGCAGCGCTTCGCCATTCCCCACGCATGGGCCTCTTGCGTCGGCCATTTTCGGAAGCGATGGATAAGCTTGTGGGCGCTGTGCGCATGGGCTGCTCCATTGAGCATGCGCAGCTGCTTGGCGGCGGCGATGTCGGTAGCGTCGATGTCGACGGCATGGTGCGCGTCAAGCCCGCGCTGCCCGCACCGATCTGGCATGCCATCATGAAACGCCTCGGCACCAGCGCCCAATCGGATATCTAAATTACAGAGCGCCCCAACCAACGGCATCGCGCCAGCGCTCGATAAGGCGTTCCAGGCGCCATGCCGCATTGGCGGGACTTGTCGACGGCAGAACGACGGCCGGCAGCCCGGTGCGTTCTTGCAGGTAGCGCTTGTAGAGTCGTCCTGCCGTGCCGCCGTTACAGACAACGACCTCGATAGGAGCTGTGCCGGTAATGCGCTCGACATGCGCCGGAACGACGTTTTTGATGCTCGCGTCGCTTGAGCCCTTGATGTCGCAGCTCTCGATCACGTCCCACAGGGCCACACCGCCGTTGAGCAGCATAACCCGCTTGGCGGCAATCGAGGCGTCGAGCGTCGCGGGCTCGCCGCTTGCCAAAGAATCGCCCTCGTTGGGCGGAACAGGCACACCGAGGCACGCGGCCACCACACGCCAAAAGCGATTCTGAGGGTTGCCGTAATAAAAGGCATTGGCGCGCGAAAGCACCGAGGGAAACGACCCGAGCACCAAAACGCGCGAGTGCTGGTCGAACACGGGCTCAAACCCATGCTCAATATGTTGGTAGCCCTCGTCAGACGCGGCCATGGGCTAGGCTCTCAACAGATAGCGCACCTCGTAGGGCGCAAGCTCAAGGGAGCCAGCCAGCTCGACCGTGGGCACGCCGTCGGCAAGCAGGTCGACAAAGGACCCGTTGAGCTCGCCGGCGCCAAAGGTGTAAGGCTCACCCACGGCATTCACCGCCACGAGTACCGTCGCGCTGTCACAGGCGCGCTCGAACAGCAGCTGCTTATTCTGGATCACCACGTTGCGATAGGCACCGTAGTTGAGAGCACGGGCCGCCGCGTCGTCGGCCGAGCGAAGGTGCGCAAGTTGCGTGATAAAGGCCGTCAGCTCGTTGGGCGCAGGCTCATCGGGCGCAGGGCGCAGCGCCCAGTCGCCATCGGGGCCGCCCTTTTCGCCAGCAATTCCCCACTCGCTGCCATAGTAGACGCACGGGATGCCCGGCATGCCAAAGAGCATGCCATAGGCGGGACGCAGGCACGACTTGTCGGTGAGGATGCTCGCCAGGCGCGGCACGTCGTGGTTGTCGACAAACGACAGCAGGTGCTTGCCGCGGTAGATGCACCAAGGGTCGCCGCCAAACTGACGGTGCAGCGAGTGCGCGATTTCGAACATATTGACCGAGTTAAAGCTGGAATACAGGCCCTTGTAGCACTCGTAGTTGGTGCAGGAGTCGAGCATCTCATCGTTAACGATCTGGTTGTAATCGCCGTGGAGCGTCTCGCCGATCAGCACAAAATCGGGCTTGAGCTCGCGGGTAAAGGTATGCAGACGACGCATGAAGTCGCGGTCGAGCATATAGGCAACGTCCAGGCGCAGGCCGTCGACGCCAAAGACCTCGGCCCAGCGGCGCACGGACTCGAGCAGGTAATCGACCACGGCGGGGTTTTGCAGGTTGAGCTTCACGAGCTCAAAATGGCCTTCCCAGCCCTCGTACCAAAAGCCGTCGCCGTAGCACGAGTCGCCATCAAAGCTAATGTGGAACCAGTCCTTGTAGGGCGAGTCCCACTTGCGCTCCTGCACATCGCGGAAGGCCCAAAAGCCACGGCCCACATGGTTGAAGACCGCATCGAGCACCACGCGGATGCCACGGGCGTGCAGTGTCTCGCATGCGGCGGCAAAGTCGACATCCCCACCCAAGCGACGGTCGATATGGCGCAGGCTGCGCGTGTCGTAGCCATGGCTATCGGATTCGAGCGGAGGGTTAATGAGCACGGCGCCAACGCCGAGTTCCTGCAGGTAGTCGGCCCATTGGGCGATCTTCATGATGGGCGCATCGGGGTTTGGCGCGGCGTTGACAGCCTGGGCGAGCTCATCCTCGGCAACGGGCGCGGCGTTTTCGCGTGGAGCTCCACAAAAGCCCAGCGGATAGATTTGATAGAACGTCGTCTCGTATGCCCACATAACAACCTCCCGGTAAGCTCAACACAACGACATCCATTGTATGCCCGCCGCGCATCCCCTCCCCCAAAATAAGTTGCGGTGGAATAGTTCCTGCCTGGGCCTTCAGAGGCCTTAAACAGGAACTATTCCACCGCAACTGATGAGGGGACGTGATTAGGCGACGGGCTTGGCGCGGCGTATGGCCGGGAACATCACCGTGATGGCGAGGATGACGCCCACGACAGCGATCGCCCCGCCCGCGAAGCCGATCCAAGCGATACCGGGACCCGAAACCACGGCGCCGCCGATTGCGGTGCCCGTGCCGATACCCAGATTGAACAGACCCGAGAAGATCGACATGGCGACAGCCGACGAATCCGCGGGCGTGTACTTGATGAGCTCGGCCTGAAACGCCACGTTAAAGGCCGTGGCGCAGCAACCCCACAGTGCGCAGACGGCAAGCACCAACACGAGCGCCGAGGCTGCGGGGGCCATAAGCAGCAGAGCCACCGGCACGCCGGAGAGCGTAATAGCCAAGAACGGGAAGCGATGCCCGTCGAACAGGCGGCCAAACAGCCAGCTTCCGAGCAGACCAGAGCAGCCAAACGCCGTCAGCGTCATGGTGATGGCGCCCGCATCGACGTGCGCGACCTGCGCCAGGAAGGGCTCGATATAGCTGTAGCTTGCGTAATAGCCGGTCGCCATGAACACCGTGACCACATAGAGCGCGATGAGGAACGGGTTCTTGAGCAGCTCGGGCAGCTGCTTGAGCGTAAAACCCTCGCCCGCCGGCATGGTGGGGAACACCGTGGCCTGGTAGACGACCGCGACAGCAGACAGCGCCCCGACCACGGCAAACGTCATACGCCAGCCCACGGCCAGGCCAATGGCGCGGCCGAGCGGCAGGCCGAAGATCTGTGCGATGGAAGAGCCCGTGGCGATCATGCTGATGGCGAGCGCCCCGTGGCGTGTGTCAACCAGGCGCGACGCCATAATCGAAGCGACCGACCAGAACACGGCGTGCGCGCAGGCAACCACCAGGCGCGCGCAGACTAAGATGGGATAGGTCGGTGCCAAGGCGGACAGGAACTGGCCCAGCGAGAACACGGCAAGCACGCCCAGCAGCATCCGCTTGAACTCGAAGCGCGAGGCGAACACCATGAGCGGCAACGACAGCAGCATGACGCCCCAGGCATAGACCGAGATCATGATGCCAGCTTGGGCCTCGGTGAGCGAGAACGATGCGGCGATGTCGGTCAGCAGGCCGATGGGCATAAACTCCGACGTGTTGAACACGAACGCACAGCAGGTGAGCCCGACGAGTGGGAGCCACTGCTTGAGCGTGATGCCGTCTTGCTTTGTTTGAGCCATATAGGAAAACCTCTCCGATTATCTTGAGCGGTGGGCGATTATAGCAATGAGAAGTCTATAAAATGAGCAACAAAAGAATTCTTGGAAAACGATTGTTAACAGACGGCGCGCCAATTCTGCTTAGAAAGCAAGGTACGCAGGAACTCAATGTCGAAAACGCGGCTTCATCTTCGGGCTATCGCGCCTGCTCGGATACGCACAAGGACACTCCCATGAGCACGTCAATTTCGAGCCAACTCGCAACCGCACAATGAACTAGCAAAAGCAGCATATAAGCAAACGCCCCATAATAAAGTCCCTCATGCACAAGCGCCGTCACTGAAAGTGCCGACGGCAGCGCCGCACTCGAAACTACCCATCCAACAAGAACCTGGATAGCGCAACTTGCAACCAGGTTCCATGCCACCAGCAGCGTTGCGGGACGCGCGATTTCTCTCCAGGAGGAACGAAGCACCGTGACCGAACGCATGATGTAGCGTGGTGCAAACCGAATGCCTCGTAGTCCCCTCTGCTCCACGTCCGCATCTTCAATTAACACGAATACGAACGACGCGGAAAGAAGCGTCACGATTACTGCCACCACAAGCGAGCACAACACCCCGAGCTGACTGCTCGCAAGCGAGGCAAAGACTACAATTGCCGATAAAATCAAGTGAACCAAATAAATTAGCAGCGCCCCAGAAATCTGGAGGGGAACCGTCGAGGCCAAGAGATAAACCGGAGGGGTTCGAGCAGGTTGCACCGTCTCTTTGGACCGGTCGACGGCAAATAATGAAAAAGCCACATTCGATAGAAGCAGGTTTAAAAAGGCCGCGACCACAGTGCAAATAAGCGTAATGGACGGATTGATATAGGCGAGCTCAGTTGCAACGTTTGATACACCAATTTGAAGCGCGCTCATAACAAACAAGGGGATATATAACGTCATCGTGCAGTCACTCCGGCATTCCTTCGCCCGATCGCCCGATTCCAGAAAGACATTGAAGTTCTCTCGCAAGTTCACTCTATACCCGTTTTCTTACTAAGCAGGGCGAACGGGCGCCAATATAAACGCCGGTCCGCCCATCCATAATTTCTAGTTTTAACGTCCAGACTAGTCTGTCCAGCCGTCGATGTAGTCGCGGTTAAGCTCAAAGTACTGCGCGGCGATATCTTTCGCCAAGGAGTACGAATTAACGAGCGGGTGCATCGCGAGGCTCTCGACAATGTCGCGCTTCGATCGGTTAACGATGCCACGCGCCACGGTGCGCTCGTAGTACTTGACGCGACGAATCAATTCGAGGTTTCCCGCGGGCACAGAATCGGCTTCGACGCGATGCGGCACGCAGCCATCGGTGGAGATATCGCACGTTGACTCAATGACATCTGTATCGAGAAGGCCGGGGATGGCGCCATTGTTGGGGGTGCACAGGATCATCTGCTGCGTCTTGCCAGAGCGAGCAATATCCATGAAGCGGAGCGCGACACCTGCGTATCCGCCAGCGTCTTTGCCGTACACGTCAAACGTCCACGGCTTGTCGCGATGAATACCCGTCTCGGCCGCCATGTAGTTGTTTTCGCGCATTCCGTACCACTTCTCAAAGCACGCGAGGCCTTTTTCGAAGTCGTTCTCAATATCGATAGATGCAAGCTCGCTCGTCATTTCTCGATTAATTTCTTCGATTAGTTCGCCGCGCGTCTGGGGCGAAGAGAGAACGTTGGCAACGGCGCGCTCGCGATAGTAAAAATAGTATAGGTACTCATTTGGCACGCATCCGCGATTTAGGACGAGGTCCTTCTCGAAGAACCTAAGATCTGTATGAGCATATGCCCCGTCGTCGTGGATCAAGTCGGACATGATGTCCTCGCCGTCAACCGTCACATTGCGGAAGAACGAGAGGTGGTTGAGTCCATAGCACTCGCCCTGAACCGATGCGGGATCAACGCCTTTATACTCGGCAAACTGATGCAACATGCCCGAGGGGGCATCGCAAATGCCATAAGTAAAATCATAGCCCATATCGCGTAGGGCCTGAGATACGACGCCAGCGGGATTAGTAAAGTTAAACACCTTGACGTCCGGCTTTGCGTACTTCTTGATTAACTCGCAATATGAAGCAAGCGCAGGGACGGAGCGCATGGCAAAAGACACGCCGGCTGCGCCAGTCGTCTCTTGGCCAAGAACCCCATGCGAAAGAGCAATGCGCTCATCGCGAACGCGCATATGGTCCCCACCGACGCGAATCGTCGTGATCACGTAATCGGCGTCTTTAACGGCCTCGACTGCATCGCCCGTCAGTGAAAAATTAAGCGTGGGGCAAAGCATGCCCGAGACATGGGCGGCAAGGCCACCGTAGATGCGCAGCTTCTCGGGATCATTGTCCATAAACACAAGTTCGTCGATCCCAAGCGATGACGCCTGCTGGGCTATGCTCTTTGCCAAAAACATGGAGCGGACGCCACCGCCACCTATGACCGTAAGTTTCATATCGAAACCCCCAATTAGCACATTCAATATTGCATGGTTCGCCTGTGTTTGGATATTGTATCCAGCATGGAGGGCCGCTTCCCGCCCCGGTTGCAAGGCGGGAAAGGAATTCCCCAAGGAGTTATTATTTACGCAACGGAAGCGGCCACACACGTCCGGCGGGAAGGAAGCACCGATGGTTGATAAAAAGCAGATTTCCAAGCTCTACTCAGCCGCAAAGCTATCCGAAACCGAGCAAAGCGTACTCGAATACCTACTCAACAATATCGACACCCTCGATGATATTGGCATAAAACCCGTCGCCATGGCATGCTTTACCAGCATGACGACAGTCATCAGGCTTTCGAAAAAGCTCGGCTACCGTGGCTACCGCGAAATGATGTACGATCTCAAGCACCTTCAGCATGTCTCCCGCGAAATGAATCAATCACTCAAAGACAGTAGCGTCCACTTCGTATGTCACACCGGAGATGTAGACGTATTCATCGCCGCACTGCATCGCAACAGAATGATCGGAGTAAACGGAGAGGGCTTCTCACGCATCGTTGCGCAGTACATGGCGACTAAGCTCGTTGGACTTGGCTTTTTGGCCGTCATACAGGACTTCCTAGAAACCGATCAGTTTGTCGAATCCAACCGAAATACGCTCAGCTGCATGATGCTCATATCTAAATCGGGCCAGACAGAAGCCATCCTGGAAACCGCAAGGGCATGCCACGACGCGGGCATTACGACCCTCGCGTTTACCGGCAACGAAGACAGCGAGCTCGCCAAGACGGCAGACGCGATCTTTACGATACATGACGATCACCCAATGGATCTTAAGAACGTTAAGCCTAACTGCTTTACCGGAAGTTGTATTCTCGCATTCGAAGAACTATTGAGTATCTGCCTTGACAATCTAAAACAAGAAGGCTTGGCCCCCTAAATCATGCGATAGGAAGCCAAGCCCTGGAATTGCGCTATGCAATTGAAAGCCACTTGCGCGTTTTACTCGTCACCGAGAACTTCGTGCACCTCAGAAGCGACTTCGCCGACACGAGGACCGTAAATGACCTGGATTGCCTTGTCGCTCAGGCGGATAACGCCCATAGCTTCAAGATTCTTGGTGAACACCTCGTCGTCTGCAACCTTAGAACCATCCTTGACAATCACGCGAAGACGTGAGATGCAGTTGTCAAGATCATCAATGTTGTCGGCTCCACCAAGCGCTTCGACAATGCCAACAGCAAGCGCGCTGTCCTTGGTCGCACGGCCCTGGACTGCCTTCTCGGGAGTGCTATCAGACTCGCCCTTTGCCTCAGCGGCCTTTGCCTCGAACTCGGCTCTGCTGTTGATCAACTCAATATCGTCACCATCGTCTCGACCGGGCGTCTTGATATCGAACTTAGTAATAAAGAACCGGAAGAGGAAGAAAGCTGCCAGGAAAAAGGCGGGGAGCAGGATAAGGTACGGAAGCAGATTAAGCTTCTCGGGGCGGAATAAGAATGGGATCAGGTCCTTGATATTTCCCTGGTACACCGAAACGCCCATTGCCTCCGAGAGAACTTCACCCAGTCCGGAAAGCGGAGCGTAAACGCCAAAGTAGAGCCAGGGGGCGGCAAACAGGAACGTAAAGAGAATAGGCTCCGTAACGCCAAAGAAAACAGTCGAAATCACTGTGGGGATTAAAAGACCAGCAACCTTCTTGCGGTTCTGGGGCTTGGCACAAGACCACATAGCAAGGGCGATGCCAGGGAACAACGCGTAATCGTTAATGCCATAGCCAGCCATGAAGGCCCTAACCAAGAGCTTGTCACTGCTGGGAGAAGCGAGCTGTGCAAGCTGAATGGCGCTATTGCCCACCACGCGCGTTCCATCGACGACCATGGAGCCGCCAAGCTCAGTCCAATACATGGGCGTCTCGAGCAGCGGATGCAAGCCAAACGGCACAAGGCTCTCGAGCACCCAGCGATAGACAAACGTACCGACCAGACCGGAGCCTTTCACGAACGTCGCAATACCCGAGAAGCATCCACCGATGACGGGCCAGACGAAGTACATGATGCCGCCCAGGATGCCACCGGCGACCAGCGATACAATGGGGACCGTTCGACTGCCCGCAAAAAACGCCAGCGCCGTTGGAAGCTTGGTCTTGTAAAAACGGCCGGTGATCCAGGCGACCAGGCAGCCCACGATAATGCCGCCAAAGACACCAGAGCTGTAGCCAAAAAAGCCGAGCGAGGTAGTGTAGAGCGCGGACTGCTCACTCGCCTGAATGGACGTAAGGCCGACCTTCTGAAGAGCTTCCACCGTTGTATTGTCGGCAGCCAAGCCAGCTGCTCCAAGCAGAATCTCAACCGTCTTGAGCATGGTGAGATAGCAGACAAGGGCAGAAAAGGCAGCCCAGCCCTTCTCTTTGCGAGACAAGGAGAAGGCGCAGCCGACGGCAAACAAAACACCGAGGTTTCCAATGATTACCTCGCCGAGACCCTTAAATACCGAGAAGAACGTAAAGAGCGGCGAAGCGGCATACCAGTCCCAGTTAACGCCAAGGGACACAAGGGTCAGTTCGGTCGTAAAAACGCTACCGATACCCAAAAAGAGACCGGAAATGGCAATGAGCGTAATCGGAACGAGCATTGCCTTTCCGAACGATTGGAATTTTTCTTTCATCAATTCCCTCCTCAATGAGCCTCTACAAACGACTATTGCACCCCACGTCCCCACACAGGCGAAACGGAAGACATGTTCGGCAATAGACACAAAGCGATTGTAGAAAGGGGCACAAAAAATGTGCATCGGCATCGCGTAATGCGGTTAAATCGACCGACGATTGCAAGTATTTACGAATCCGTAAACGGCAGCAAATAGGCAGCGAACGGCAACCTGCAGCGTAGGACAGTCCCCGCAGGCCGACAATTACCGGTATTTTGGCTCATATTTGTTGAATTGTTGCTCGCCCAAAAGCGCGGAGCATCAACGCGCCCCTAAGCCAACCCCAGCAATATGCCCGCCGAATGCACGACAAACGCCACGATCCAGGCGACCGTCACTTGAAACGCGAACACGGCAACGGCGTAGCGCGCGCCCAGCTCGCTCTTGACGGCGCCGATCGCAGCCACGCACGGCGGGTACAGCAACGTAAAGACCAGGAACACATAGGCAGTGAACGGCGAAAACATGGTCGACAGTGCCGCGGGCGAGGTCGCGCCCAAAAGCACCGTGAGGGTCGAGATGACACTCTCCTTGGCGATAAGTCCGGTGACGAGCGCCGTGGATGCACGCCAGTCGCCAAACCCAAGCGGCGTCAGCGCCGGCGCAATGATGCTGCCGAGACCCGCAAGCAGGCTCTGCGACTGATCGGCGACCACATTAAAGCGGATGTCAAACGTCTGAAGGAACCAGATGACCACCGTAGCGGCAAAGATAATGGTAAAGGCCTTGGTGATGAAGTCCTTGGCCTTATCCCATGCCAGCATCACCGTCGTCTTGACGCTCGGTAGGCGGTAATTGGGAAGCTCCATGATAAACGGCACCGGGTCCCCCTTAAATGCCGTGCGGTTGAGCACCAGGGCGGCAATGCAGCCGACCACGATACCGATCAGATAGAGCGAGACCATGGCGGGGACCGTCGCCTGCGGGAAGAATGCTCCGCACAGCAAGCCGTAAACCGGCAGCTTGGCCGAGCAACTCATAAACGGCGTGAGCATGACGGTCATCTTACGGTCGTGCTCGGACGGCAGCGTGCGCGTCGACATGATGGCCGGCACGGTGCAGCCAAAACCGACGAGCATGGGCACGAAGCTGCGGCCTGACAGGCCAAAGCGACGCAGCACTTTATCCATGACAAAGGCCACGCGCGCCATGTAGCCGGAGTCTTCCAGAATGGAGAGGAACAAGAAGAGCACAACGATAATCGGCAGGAAGGTCAGCACACTACCCACACCCGTGAGCACGCCGTCGACAGCCAGCGAGCGCACCACGTCGTTAGTACCGAACGCCTTGAGGCCCGCATCGGCCGAGGCGATGATGGCAGCGATACCGTCCTCCATGAGTCCCTGCAACGCCGCGCCGATCACGCCAAACGTCAGCCAAAAGACGAGGCCCATGATCACCAGAAACGCCGGAATGGCTGTGTAACGACCTGTCAGGATGCGGTCAATCTTGACGGAGCGCACGTGCTCGCGGCTCTCGTGCGGTTTGACGACGCAGCGCCCACACACGTCGCCGATAAAGCTAAAGCGCATATCGGCCAGCGCGGACAGGCGGTCGGTGCCGGCCTCGCCCTCCATCTGGGTAATGATGTGCTCGATAGCGTCGAGCTCGTTGCGATCCAGGTGAAGCGCCTCGGTCACCAGCTCGTCGCCCTCAACCAGCTTGGTCGCCGCAAAACGCACGGGAATGTGCGCCGTCGCGGCATGGTCCTCGATAAGGTTGGCGATGCCGTGAATGCAGCGATGCAGCGCACCGCCGTCCGGACCGTCGGGCGCGCAAAAGTCCAGGCGACCAGGGCGCTCGCGGAACCGCGCCACGTGCAGGGCGTGGTCCACCAGCTCGCCGATGCCCTCGTTGCGGGCAGCGCTAATGGGGACAACAGGCACGCCCAACAGGCTCTCGAGCAAGTTGACGTCTACGGCGCCGCCGTTGGCGGTCACCTCGTCCATCATGTTGAGCGCGATGACCATAGGACGGTCAAGCTCCATGAGCTGCAGTGTCAGGTACAGGTTGCGCTCGATGTTGGTGGCGTCAATGATGTCGATGATGGCGTCCGGACGCTCGTCGAGGATGAACTGACGGCTCACGACCTCCTCGCCTGTGTACGGCGACAGGGAGTAAATGCCGGGCAGGTCGGTAACGCTCGCCTCGGGATGGTTGCGGATGGTGCCATCTTTGCGGTCGACCGTCACACCGGGAAAGTTACCGACGTGCTGGTTGGAGCCCGTCAGCTGGTTGAATAACGTGGTCTTGCCGCAGTTTTGGTTGCCGGCGAGGGCAAAGTGCAGCGGCGCGCCCTCCGGCACGGCCGTCTTTGCCGCGCGGGGCGAATACGTCCCCTCGCCCAGGGCCGGATGCTCCGTCGTGCCGATTGCGGCGTTAGCGCGCGGACCTGTATCGGTGTCGTGAATACCCACGAGCTCGATGCGAGCGGCATCGTCCTTGCGCAGTGTCAACTCGTAGCCACGCAGGCGGATCTCGAGCGGGTCGCCCATGGGGGCGTACTTCATCATGGTGACTTCGGTGCCCGGCGTTAGACCCATGTCCAAAATATGCTGTCGGAGTGCCTGATCGTCCGATGCCACCGATGCGACAACGGCGTCCTTTCCAATCTCGAGTGTATCGAGCTTCACGTCCGTGTTCCTCCCCCGGCGCCCACAGGGCGTTGTGTTTATGTTAGCCACAGCTAACCGTTTGCCATGGCTAACCAATTTTAACCATGCATGATAGCGCGAACATGCAACGATGTTCAATCAACAGATCGGTGCGATGGGGACAGGCAGGAGAGTTCAGGGCCATAGTTTCCCGATGAGGCCTCTCGGGGAAACTACATCCCAGAATTCTGGCTCGAAACGGGATATGGTTTCCCTAACAAGCCTCTTACGGAAAATGCATCCCAGAATCCCCGCTCGAAACGGGACGCGCTTTCCCAGTCGAGGCCCTATGGGAAACTGCGTCCCACCTTGAAAGGCAAAACTGGGACGCAGTTTCCGGGCGGGGCATCAAAAACGAAGTTGCGGTGGAATAGTTCCTGGATGGGCTGGTTGATACCCCAGATAGAAACTATTTCACCGCAAGTTATTGAAGGGCTGGGATGCCCGTCCTCTTACAGATGGCGCTCCAGGAAGCGGAAGGCTAGGCGGATCCAGGGGCGGACCGCCACCTGCTTGTCCTCGTTGTCGACAGCGGTGTTGGCGTTGCCGAGCGAAAGGCCGTGACCGCCCTGGTCAAAGACGTGCATCTCGCAAGCGACGCCCTCCTCCGCCATGCGTTGGGCAAACGGATAGACCTGCGCGATCGGCGCCGTCTTGTCGTCGGACACGCCCCACACAAAGGTCGGTGGCATCTGACGCGAAACATGCGTGGTGGGGCAGATGTTGGCCAGATGCTCGTCAGTTGCCTCGCCGCCCGTCACCATCGACAGGTAGTCGTTGAGCAAATCGCGCCCCGTCTTGCCGCCCGTCTTGGGCACACGCAAGTCGATGCGCGGATCGCGCGTCTGCATGTCGCGCACATAGGCAAAGTCGAGCAATGGATAACCCAGCACCACGGCATCGGGACGAATGTCGTCCGGACGCGCCCCGGCAAGTGCCGCGAAGGGGCCGGTCTTCCACTGTGTTGCCAGCGAGGCGCAAATCATGCCGCCAGCAGAAAAGCCCACGACGCACACGCGCTTGGGGTCGACATGCCACTCGTCGGCATTCGCGCGCACCGTGGCGACCATCTTGGCAAGATCTGCCTGGGGGCGCGGAAAGCTCACGTCACCCGTAGAACTCGTGACATAGTTGAGCACAAAGGCCTGGTAGCCGCGGTCCAAAAACGCAAACGCCACGGGATCCTGCTCGTGCGGAGCGATATGCGTGAACCCGCCTCCGCCGCAGATGATCACCGCGGGGCGGCGGCCATTGGGCTTGTCGGGCAGTGGCTCGGCACCCAGATACGTAAAGGTCGCCGGATAATCCTCGGTCGGCTCCTCGCCCCACAGCGCATGGTTCTCGACAATCATATGTGCTCCCTTCGCGCAAATTATGCGCACTCTTTTTCGCATCTAAGCGTACCCCAGTTGGGTGCAGGACGTAGAAACTCTCCGGCAATAAGTTTCCCTTCAACTGATATATCACATAATCCCAGTTCAGAGGTATCGTTGAGCAGCGTAAAATAGGGGCGTTGACCAAGCCGCGAAACACATGTGAAACGTTTCCGGCAAACCAAACGCGCGATATGCGCCTATTTAAGTTGGAGGCAACTATGGGTCTGCTCGATTCGCTTAAGTCCACCTTCACCTCGACCGGCGAGGCGTCCGTTCCGCCCGCAGCAAGCTTCGCTACCCGCGAAGGCGTCATCTATGCCCCCGTCAACGGCGTGCTCGTCAACCTGAACGAGGTTCCCGACGAGACGATTGCCTCGGGCATGCTTGGCCAGGGCTATGGCATCGAGCCCATTACCGGCACCATCTATGCGCCCGCCAACGGCCGCATCGGTGCCACCACTGTCACCAACCACTCCATTGGCATGATCACCGAGGACGGTCTTCGCGTGTTCATCCATGTCGGCCTGGGCACCGTGGAAATGAACGGCAAGGGTTTTGCCCGCTTTGTCGAGATGGGCGATGTGGTCAAGGCAGGCCAGCCGCTCATCAGCTTCGACCGCGAGGCCATTAAGGCCGCTGGTCACGAGGACATCGTGACCGTCATCGTCTCCGAGCTCGATCGTCTTAAGAGCATCGACCATGTCGGCGAGTCTGGAACGCTTATCGGCGGCAACCCGCTCGTCAAGCTGGGCGACCCGCTGCTGGTAGCCAAGACCAAGTAGCCAGGCCCCGCGCCACACAGCCAAAAGGCACCTCGTCAAGCGCCCGCGACCATT
>CAJMOM010000018.1:0-17321 GCA_905215005.1 uncultured bacterium
CGCGCGTGCTCCGAGGCGAGGTGCGCAAGGTTAAAGGCGTTCGGATTGTGTCGGTCGACGAGGGCTCTCCGGGGCCGCTGCTTCGACTGCGAAATGGGCTGCTTGCGTCCATCGCGCCTGCGACCGACCCGGCGCGTGCGCTCATAGCCGGGGTCGTCTGTGGTCGTTCGGCCGAGCTGCGCGCCCAACCGGCGGGCGACTGGTTTTCGGTGACGGGGGCGGCGCATCTTATCGCCGTCTCGGGCAGCCATTTGGCTATCGTGGGGTTTGTAATCGAGGGTGTATTGCAAAAGACTCGGTGCTCGCGTGGTCTTCAGCGGGCGATATTGGCGATAACGCTTGTGGGCTACGCTGCCTTTACGGGCGCGTCTCCCTCGGCCGTGCGCGCGTGCTGCATGGTGTTCGCGACGCTTGTCGTAAACGGCGCGGGGCGTCGCCGGCACGGCGCATCGGCTCTCTTCGTAACCATGTCCATCTTTGTGCTACTGCGGCCGACGGTGCTGTTCGAGATGGGCTTTCAGCTTTCATGTGCCAGCGTTTTAGCCATTCTGTGCTTTTGCCCCTATGCGACCTACGCTTTGGGTGAGCTGGGTGTGCCATCGGGCATTGCCAGTATGCTTTCTGTCACACTGTGCTCGCAGTTGGCGACGCTTCCCATTACCATTCCCGCCTTCGGTACGTTCTCGCTCATTGCTCCGTTGGCAAATGCGGTCATTGGTCCGGTGGTGAGCGTACTGCTTGCTGTGTCGATCGTGCTGGTTCCCTTTTCGCTCGTGGCGCCGTTGCGGACTTGGGCGCTCGTTGTGCCCATGATTGCCGCCCGTTGCGCGCTGTTCTTCGAGCAGCTGTTTGCCGCTGTGCCGGGTGCATCCGTGAGTGTGTCGCCCGATAGCGTGTGGATTTACCTAGTGCCGTGTTTGCTGGCGGTTCTGCTTGTCCGGTGGCCGCGTCCCCGTGCACGTCTTATGGCGGTGGGGCTTGCATGCCTGGTGCTCTTGGCTGCGATTCCGCACGTCTACTGGGATCGATTCGCTCCGCCTTCGGTGACGGTACTCGATGTGGGCCAGGCCGATGCGATTCTTATCCGCGAGGGCGGCGCAGTAGCGCTCGTCGACTGCGGGCTCGACGAGCGCGTGGTGGCGGCGTTGGTTCGCAACAATGTCCACCATATCGACGCCGTCTTCGTGACACATTGGGATGAGGATCATTGGGGTGGTCTGCCTGCCGTGCTCGAGCAGTTTTCGGTTGGTACGATTGCCGTGGCGGCGGATGCGCTGGAGGATGCTCCTGCCGAGGTATTGAACCGACCTAGCGTGGAGTATCGGCAGGTGTGCCGTGGGGATACGGTCGACATCGGCTCTTTTTGCGCCCGCGTGATGTGGCCATTCGAGTCCGTGGATGGCGAGGGAAATGAGGACTCGCTTGTCCTGCTGCTCTCTTATGTTCAGGAAGGCAAGAGCCTGCGCATACTCCTCACCGGTGATGCCGAGGTCGACCAAGAACGGGAATTCGTGCAGGAGGTGGGGGATATCGATGTACTTAAACTTGGGCATCACGGCTCCAAGGTTTCAGTCGATGGTGATTTGCTGGACGTCCTGAAGCCCGAGCTTTCCCTCGCGAGTGCGGGCGAGGGGAATCGATACGGCCATCCGTCCGATGTCTGCATCGATGCCGTTAAGGAAGCGGGCGGTGTGTTCGCGTGCACCATCGAACACGGCGACATTACCGTCACGCCGACTGCGAATGGCTTTGCGATGCGATGCCAGCGACCGTGACGACGTCGTTGGCATGTGGTGGGCCCCTGGGCTAGAATGGCACGGAGCGAATACGAAGGCCTGCGGGAGGGGAGCGCAATGTCCGAAACCGGTCTGCTGCCGGCATATCTGATCGTCGGTACCGACGGAGTCAAGCGCGATCACGCCGTCTCGCGTATGAAAGCGCGTCTGGAAAAGTCGGGTATGGTCGAGTTCAACCTCGACGAGCGCGACATGACCAAGGACCCCGATATCGAGTCGATTATCGGATCGCTTAACACCTTTCCGATGGGCAGCGAGTTTCGCCTGGTAATCCTTGATGGCTGCTCAAAGCTCGCCAAGGCGGTCTCGGAGCCGCTCGTCGAGTATCTGGCGAGTCCCAGCCCCACAACGGTTTGCCTCATCATCGCCGATTCGCTTGCCAAGAACACGCGCCTGTACAAGGCAATCGCCAAGATTGACAAGAAGGCCGTGATCGATTGCTCCGGCACCAAGCGCTGGGAGCTACCGCGCCGCGTGCAGCAGATGGCGACGCAGCACGGCAAGTCGATCTCGACGGCGGCCGCCGAGGAACTCGTCTCGCGTTCGGGTGAAAACACTCGCATGCTCGATAACGACTTGGCTAAGCTTGCCCAGATGGTCGAGGCGCCCCAGATTGAGCTTGCCGATGTGGAGCGCTGGATTGTGCGCACGGCCGAAGTCCAGCCCTGGGACTTTCTCAATGCGGTTTCGGCCCGTGACATGCGACGCTCGCTCGAGCTCTTCAATTTACTGCCCGCCAAGAGCTACGTGTGGACTTACACGTTGCTGTGCGGCCGCATCCGCGAGCTTATCGTCGCCAAGGCGCTCGATGCGCGCGGACAGGGTCGTGAACTGGCCGCAACGCTCAAGTTCCAGTCCTGGCAGGTCAAGAATCACCTGACCTGGGCACGTCGCTTTTCGATGGCAGAGCTCGTCGCAGCGCTCGAGGGTGCGGTCGACGTGGAGCTCGCGCTCAAGGGTTCGGCCGATTCTCAGACCGCGCTTTTGCTCTGGATTACGAACATCTTGAGAAAATCGTGATGATACCTGCCTATTTGACAAATTCGTTCTATCCCTTTGAGGGGGAGCGTGCTATAGTAGGCGCTTGCATGACCTCACCGTGTCTCAGAGGTGTCATACATTTTTTGCAAGGAACTCGAAAGGAACTCCAGAAGTGGCAAACATCAAGTCTCAGAAGAAGCGTATCCGCACCAATGAGGCAGCTCGCATGCGTAACAAGGCTGTCAAGTCCGAGCTCAAGACGCTGACCAAGCACGTTCAGTCCGCCGTCGCCGAGGGCGACGCCGAGAAGGCTCAGGCTGCCCTCAAGACCGTCACCAAGCGTCTCGACATGGCTGCCGCCAAGCATGTTATCCACAAGAACCAGGCTTCCAACCGCAAGTCCGGTCTTGCCAAGCTCGTGAACAGCATCAACGCCTAAGTTGTAAATTTCACACCACACAGATTACGCGCATAAATGGAGCCTGTTTTATGGAACAGGCTCCATTTTTTGTATCGCTCGGGTAAGATAGTCCGCATGAATACTTCAATTGACATTTCCCACATCCGCAACTTCTCAATTGTTGCGCACATCGACCATGGCAAGTCCACGATCAGTGACCGTATCCTCGAGCTCACCCATACCGTCGACGAGCGCGACATGGAGTCGCAGCTGCTCGACACCATGGATATCGAGCGCGAGCGCGGCATCACGATCAAGTCCAACGCCGTCCGCGTGTCCTATGACGCCGACGACGGCGAGACGTATCAGTTCAACCTCATCGATACGCCGGGCCACGTGGACTTTACCTATGAGGTCTCGCGTTCGCTGGCCGCCTGCGAGGGCGCGGTGCTCGTCGTCGATGCCACCCAGGGTGTCGAGGCGCAGACCGTCTCCAACGCGACGCTCGCCATGAACGCCAATCTGGACATTGTGCCGGCCATCAACAAGATCGACCTGCCCTCGGCCCATCCCGATGAGGTTAAGACCGAGATCGAGGATGACCTGGCGATCCCTGCCGATGACGCCGTGTGTGTCTCGGGCAAGACCGGCGAGGGCATTCACGATCTGCTGGAGTCCATTGTCTTTTTGATCTCTCCGCCTAAGGGCGATGCAAATGCTCCGCTCAAAGCGCTCATTCTGGATTCGTACTTTGACGAGTATCGCGGCGTGGTGGCCACGGTGCGCGTCTTTGACGGCTCCATCAAAAAGGGCGATACCCTGCGCATGATGCAGGCAAAGGGCGACTTTTTGGTCGATGGCGTGGGCGTCAAGCGTCCCGCCGAGACCCCGGTCGACGCGCTGACGGTCGGCGAGGTCGGATACGTGGTCACGGGCCTGAAGGATCCCGAGGCCGTTCGCGTGGGCGATACCCTCACGTGGGCGTCGAATCCCTGCCCCGAGCCGCTTCCCGGTTACCGCGAGGCCAAGCCCATGGTCTATACGGGCCTGTTCCCGATCGATAACAAGGACTACGAGAACCTGCGTGACGCGCTCGATAAGCTGCACGTCAACGACCCGTCGTTGGTATGGGAGCCCGAGACCTCGGTGGCGCTCGGCTTTGGCTTCCGCGTGGGCTTCTTGGGCCTGCTGCACATGGAGGTCGTTAAGGAGCGCCTCGAGCGTGAGTTCAACTTGGACCTCATTGCCACGAGCCCTTCGGTCGACTATCACGTGTACAAGACCGATGGCGAGATGGTCGATGTCCGCAGCCCGCAGGACCTGCCCGAGACCACGCGTATCGAGCGCATTGAGGAGCCGTACCTCAAGGCTAAGATCATCTGCCCGCCCGAGTATACGGGTGCCGTCATGCAGCTCGCTATCGAGCACCGCGGCATTACGACCGACATGATCCATCTCACGAGCAAGTCGGTCGAGATGCGCTTTGATATGCCGCTTGCCGAGCTCATCTTGGACTTCTTTGACCAGCTCAAGAGCCGTACCAAGGGCTATGCCTCGTTGGACTACGAGTTCAACGAGTACCGTCCATCTGAGCTTGTGAAGCTCGATATCCTGCTTTCGGGCGACGAGGTGGACGCGCTGTCGTTTATCGTCCACAAGGACAAGGCCTACGGTCTTGCCCGCGGCCTGTGCGACAAGCTTAAGGAGATTATCCCGCGTCAGCTGTTCGAGGTGCCCATCCAGGGTGCTATCGGCAACAAGATCATTGCCCGCTCCACCGTCAAGGCGCGTCGCAAGGACGTGCTTGCTAAGTGCTACGGCGGCGATATCTCGCGTAAGCGCAAGCTGCTCGAGAAGCAGAAAGAGGGCAAGAAGCGCATGAAGGCCATCGGATCGGTCGAGGTCCCGCAGGAGGCCTTTATGGCGATCCTCAAGGTGGACGAGTAGGTCTATGGCGCTTTCCGAATACAGCAAGCGGCTGCTGGGCGCCTATGCCGAACAGCCGTTCCTTATGGCTCCCATGGCGGGCGTGACCGACCCTGCCTACCGCATCATGTGCCGCCGCCGCGGTGCCAACCTTGCCTACAGCGAGATGGTGAGCGTGGCGGGCCTTGCCTATGCCAGCAACAAGACCTGGCGCCTGGTGCTACCGGCCGACGAGGAGCAGCAGATTTGCGTGCAGCTCTTTGGCTCCAAGCCCGAGCAGTTTGCGAATGCCGTCGCCGCCGTCGAGGAGCGTGTGGGCGATCGCCTGTCATTGATCGATATCAACATGGCCTGTCCGGCTCGCAAGGTCGTTACCAAGGGCGAAGGCTCGGCGCTTATGCGCACGCCCGACCTGGCCGAGAAGATTGTCGAGGCAGCGGTGGGCGCGGCGCATGTTCCCGTGACCGTGAAGATCCGCAAGGGTTTTTATGCCGAGGACCGCAACGCCGCAACGTTTGCCCAGATGCTTGAAGGGGCGGGCGCCTCTGCAGTTGCCGTGCACGGTCGTTGTGCCACGCAGCTCTATACGGGCCAGGCCGATTGGTCTGTCGTCGATGAGGTGGCCGACGCCGTCGAGATTCCCGTTATCGGTTCGGGCGATGTGTTCTGCGCCGAGGATGCCGCAGAGCATCTGCGCAGCTCGGGTGCCAGCGCGGTGTTTATCGCACGCGGCATCTACGGAAACCCCTGGGTTTTTGGTGATGCTCGCGCCCTTGCGCTCGATGGCATACCGGTGCCGGCACGCAGCTCCGTCGAGCGCCTGGACGCCCTGCGTGAGCACCTAACGCTGACGCATGAGCTCCTGCCGCTCATGTCGCGTGCCCGCACGTACGCAAGCTGGTACTTAAAAGGCATGCCTCATGCCGCCGCTTGGCGTGCCCATGTTGTGCGCTGTTCCACTTACGAGGAGTTTATGGCGCTGGTTGATGAGATCGAGCGCGATGTGGTGGCCTGCGAGGCTGCCCTTGCCGCCGGCGAATCGGTGCCTCCACATCCGCTGGAGGCTTAAGGGTGGCCGTTACCGCGCTGTACGTGCACGTGCCGTTTTGCGCCCAAAAGTGCCGGTACTGCGACTTTGACTCGCGCAGTTTTGCTCCGTGCGACCTGAGCGCTGCGCTCGATGTCTATTTTGAGCAGTTGTTCGCGCGCCTCGATGCTTTTGGCAAGGCTGGGGCCCTTGAACAGATCCGCACCGTCTATGTTGGCGGTGGTACGCCGTCGCTGGCGGGGAAGCGCCTGGTGGAGCTGGCGCGGCGTATTCGTGCGTGGTGCGCCCCCGTTGAGTTTACCTGCGAGGCCAATCCCGAGTCGCTGACCGCCGAGCTTGCCGCTGCGCTTGCCAAGGTTGGTGTCACACGCGTCTCTCTGGGCGTGCAAACGCTCGATAACATCGAACTTACCGCTATCGGCCGTATTCACGATGCCGATCGGGCGCTTGCCGCCATCGCGACAGTCAAGAACGCTGGGCTTGACGTGTCGTGCGACCTTATGTGCGGACTTCCTGGGCAGACCGCAGCGAGTTGGAGGCGCACGCTCGATGGCGTGCTGGCGGCGGCTCCGCATCATGTGTCGGTCTACCCGCTCACGCTTGAGGAGGGGACTCCCCTTTATCGCATGGCGTGCCGCGACGAGTCGGTCGAGCCCGACGAGGATTTTCAAGCTTCGTGCATGGATGTGGCGCGTGAGCGTCTGGGTGCGGCCGGCTATCACCCGTATGAGGTGGCAAGCTATGCGCTCGACGGACATGAGTGCGCCCATAACATTGCCTACTGGACCGGCCAGGGCTATTTGGGCCTGGGTCGCTCTGCCGCGGGCATGCTCGATGCCGAGGATTTCGATCGTCTTGCAGGTTTGTTCCCCGGCGTGTCTTCTCGAGGCGATTCGTACCGCGTGCGTCTGGTGCAACGTGACGATGACGCGACGGCGTTCGAGGCCGAATATCTCTCGAAGCGCGAGGCTGCGGCCGAAGACCTGATGCTTGCTTGTCGCATGACGCGCGGTGTCGCGTCCGACCTTTTGGTTCGCGCGGCTCGTGCCGTCCCGGCCGATGAGCTGGCAGCTGCCTGCGATCGCGCGCTCGAATTGGGTCTTGCCACTTGGGTGCCCGAGACGCTCGGAGTCCATGAGGGACCCTTCACTTCGGCAGATGTCATCGCGGGCCATGTTCGAGCTCGTTTAGCGCCGACACACCTGGGCTGGCTCGATGGAAATGTTCTGTTCGAGCTGTTTTGGGATCTAGCTTAGGTCGCTCGGGTAGAATTACCGAAATATATACGCTGCTGTGAGCAGGAGGTTGCCGCGCATGGCGACGATGAACGAAAAAGATTACTACGAGATTCTGGGTGTCTCCAAGGACGCCACCTCACGTGATATTCAAAAGGCCTTTCAGCAAAAGGCCCGCAAGCTCCATCCGGACGTCAACAAAGAGCCGGATGCCGAGGAAAAGTTTAAAGAGGTTTCCGAGGCCTACGCCGTGCTTTCGGACGAGCAGAAGCGTTCGCGCTACGACGCCATGCGTTCGGGCAACCCCTTCGCCGGCGCTCCTACGGCTTCGCCCTATGGCGGCGGCTACGCCGGCAGCGCGGGCTATGGCAATCCCTTTGAGGGCGGCTTTCCCTTTGGTGGCGCCTGGGGCCAGCAGCGTCGCGGGCAGGCTGCCTACAATCCCGAGAACGGCGCCAATGTGGTCGTCGATATCAAACTCGACGCCAAGGAGGCCAAGGGCGGTGCCCGCAAGACCGTCCGCTACACGCGCTTCGATACCTGTAGCAACTGCGGCGGTTCGGGTTCTGTCTCCTCCGAGCATGCCCATACCTGCCCGAGCTGCGGTGGCCGCGGCCACATCGACGTCGACCTGTCCTTCCTATTTGGTGCGGGCACGTTCCAGTCGGTCTGCCCCGAGTGTGTCGTGGCCGACCCCTGCCCCGATTGCGGTGGCAGCGGTCGTACTCGCGTAACCTCCGAGCAGACGATTGAGTTTCCTGCCGGCACGCACGATGGCGATGAGGTCCGCATTGGCGGCATGGGTCATGCTGGCACCAACGGTGCCGCGGGCGGCGACCTGGTCGGCCGCGCCCATGTTGAGGCCGAGCGCTTGGAAGGCAAAGCTCGTACCGGTTTTTACCTGATGGGTATCGTGGCGCCGTTTTTGGTGTTGTCGGCCATCTCGGGCGTGTTCTCGGCCTTTGCCGTGATGTGCTTTATTCCGTTTACCATGGGCCTGTTCATGGTGCTTTCGGACGGTGTGCTTCATCGCAGCCTGCTGTGGTGGAAGCGCGGCGCGATGCAGTTTGCCAACGGTTTTGCCAACGGCTTCATGTTCGCGCTCGTGTCGGTTTGGTTTGCGAGCTGCTCGCAACGGGCCATGCTTTCGCCGTATCAAATGCAATAACATCAAACCCTCTGTTTGCGGTCGGCCCAGCTTGGGTATAGGACGCACTGTGACAATAATGAAAGTCGGAAGGATTCGGTCGTGTCGGAAAATAGGGATTACTACGAGGTGCTTGGCGTCGACAGGGATGCCGACGCGCGGACGATTAAGCGTGCGTTTCTAAAGAAGGCCCGTACCGTACATCCGGATGTTTCGGACGACCCCGAGGCCGAGGCCAAGTTCAAGGAGCTCAACGAGGCCTATTCCGTTCTTTCCGATGAGCAGAAGCGTGCTAACTACGACCGTTACGGCACTGCCGACGGCCCTGGTGGTTCGGGCTACGTCGATATCAACGATATCTTTGGTGGCATGGGCATGGACGACTTGTTCTCGTCGTTCTTTGGCGGCGGTGCCAGCGGTGGCGCCCGCACCCGTCGTGAGCGTCGCCGCGGACGCGACATGGCCATCTCCCTTTCTGTGACGCTCGAGGAGGCGGCACTCGGCTGCAAAAAGACGATCAGCTATGACCGCCTTGCTCCCTGCGAGGATTGCAACGGCACCGGTAGGGCCGAGGGTGCACAGGAAAAGCAGTGCAGCCGTTGCCACGGCACGGGCTATGTCACGACGGTCCAGCGTTCGTTCCTAGGCCAGGTCCAGTCCTCTTCGCCTTGCCCCGACTGCCTTGGCGAGGGCACGGTCATTGATCATCCCTGCGAGACCTGCGACGGTCAGGGCCGCACGCCTTCGCACGAAAAGATCGACATCGATATCCCCGCCGGCGTTTCGACCGGTCGCCAGCTGCGCGTGAGCGGCTTTGGCGAGGCCGGACTTCGCGGCGAGCCCTCGGGTGATCTGATTGTCAATGTGCGCGTTGCCGACCATGAGCGCTTTAAGCGCAACGGTGACGACCTGTACCTGGTGAGCGATATCTCGATTGCGCAGGCTGCGCTCGGCTGCGAGATCGAGGTCGAGGGCATTATGCCCGACGAGGTCGTTAAGGTGACGGTTCCCGCCGGCGCTCAGTACGGCGACACCGTGAGCGTCAATAATTACGGAATGCCGCGCATTGGCGGTGGCGGTTCGCGTGGCCGCCTGATCGTGCAACTGCGCGTGGTCGTTCCCACCAATCTTTCCAATAAGCAGCGCGAGCTGCTCCGTGCTTTTGCCGATGAGATGGGCGATGACGTCGCTTCCGGTAAGAAGTCGGTGACCGACCGTATCAAGAGTGCCCTCGACGATATCCTCGATTAAGGAGCCCGCGTGCTCGCACCCCATATTTCCGTCGTCAACCTCGGCTGCCGTGTCAACCGGGTTGAGTCTGACCGTATCACTGCCGATCTTATGCGCTTGGGCTTTGCTATTGTGGAGCCCCAGGATGCCGATCTGATCGTCATTAACACTTGTGCCGTTACGGGCGAGGCCGAGGCCAAGACCCGTAAGGCCGTCCGTCATGCGCTGGCCCATCCAAACGAGCCCTATGTGGTCGTGACCGGATGCGTGGTCAATTTGCATCCCGAGGAGCTGTCGGAGCTTTCGGATCGCGTGATTGCCGAGCCGTCCAAGATAGATGTCGCCGAACGTGTATGCGAGGTGCTGGGTGTTGAGTCCGATAGCGTTCCCGCCTGCAGCGATGGCGAGGTGGTCGATGCGCTCGGTCGCTCTCGCCTGGGCGTGAAGATTCAGGATGGCTGCAACCATCGCTGCACCTATTGCATTGTGTGGAAGGCGCGCGGCCCCGAGCGCTCCGTGCCCGTCGAGTCCGTGCTCGAGCAAGTTCGCGAGGCCCAGGAGGCCGGCGTGCCCGAGGTGGTGCTGACCGGTGTGAACCTGGGTGCCTACGATGGCAAGAGCGCGACCGACGAGCATGTCGAAATCGATGAGCTGCTCGAGGCCATCATGGAGCGCACGTCTATTCCGCATGTGCGCATTTCCTCGGTCGAGCCCATGGATATCTCTGAGCGCCTGCTTAAGGTTATGGCGCGCAATCCGCAGCGTATCGCCCCGTTTTTGCACCTGCCCGTGCAGTCCGGCTGCACAGCGACTCTGCATCGCATGGGCCGTCCCTATAGCGCCGAGACCTTTGAGGACACGGTGCGTATGATTCGCGCCTACTTGCCCCAGGCGTCTCTTTCGTGCGATGTCATCGTCGGTTTTCCTGGTGAGACGGACGAGGAGTTCGAGGAGTCGCTGGCGCTGTGCCGTCGTGTGGGTTTCTCGCGTATGCACGTGTTCCGCTATAGCAAGCGTCCCGGTACCCTTGCTGCCGATATGCCCGACCAGGTGCCGCCCGAGGTTATGGCCGAGCGCAGCCGTCGTATGCGAGCCGCGGCGCAGGAACTCGCCATTGCCGACGCTCGTCGTCGCGTGGGCACCGTCGAGCGTGCCGTCCTCGAGTACGGCGACAACCTGACGCTCGGTTCGTTCCATCATGCCCGTCTTGACGATACCTGTGGACTTACAGCCCCGTGCCTGCTCGATGTTGCTATCATCGGAGTCGATGATTCCGGCTTGGTCCATGCGCGCAGGGAGGTTCATGGAAGCCTCGAAGATTAGACTTACCGTTCCCGAGGGAATTGATCCCTCATGCGTTTTGGGCGCCGGCGACGGCGTCCTTCGTGCGCTCGAGAGCTTGGTTCGCGCCCATGTGGTCGCCCGTGGCGATAGCATCGCCGTGAGCGGCGACCCGGACGAGGTCGAACTCGTGGCGCGTTTTTTCGAACACGCTTTTCGCGAGGCGGCCGCCGGGCGCACGCTGTCTGCCGACGATGTCTCTCGCTGCCTAGCCGTCTTGCGCGACGGTGAGCATGAGGCTACGTCGCTTCGCGATGACGTGCTGCTTTCGTATCGCGGCCGTGCCATTCGCCCCAAGACGCTCGGCCAAAAGCGCTATGTGGATGCCATTCGCTCGCATACCATCACGTTTGGCCTGGGTCCTGCCGGCACCGGTAAGACTTATCTGGCCATGGCGCTCGCCGTTGCCGCGCTCAAGCGCCACGAGGTGGGCCGTCTGATCTTGACGCGTCCGGTTGTCGAGGCGGGGGAGAACCTGGGCTTTTTGCCCGGCACCCTCGAGGAAAAGATCGATCCCTACATGCGTCCGCTCTACGACGCCCTTTTTGACATGATGGATCGCGAGCGCACCGATGAGCTTATGGAGCGCGGCGTGATCGAGATCGCCCCGCTTGCCTACATGCGCGGCCGCACGCTGAGCGATGCCTTCGTGGTGCTCGACGAGGCGCAAAATACCACGCCCGAGCAGATGAAGATGTTCCTGACGCGCTTGGGCTTTAACTCCAAGTTCGTGATTACCGGCGACCTGAGTCAGCGAGACCTGGTGGGTCGTCGCGGTGGCTTGGCGGATGTCGAGAAGATTTTGGGCCGTGTCGACGATGTGGCGTTTGCGCACCTGGAGCGCGCCGACGTGGTGCGCCATGCCCTGGTGGGTCGTATCGTCGAGGCATACGATACTTATGATGATGTGCGCGAGAAACGCGTACGTGACCGAAAGGAGTCCCGTTGAGTGTATTGATCAGCAACGATGCCGAGCTCGATACGCTGCTCGACGCGCAGGAGGTGGAGCACATCTGCGAGGTTGTGCTTGACGCCGAGGGCGTTGAACGTGAAGTCGAGATTTCCCTTTCGTATGTCGATGAGGACGAGATGCATGAGCTCAACCACGAGTGGCGCGGTATCGACCGCACCACCGATGTGCTCTCGTTTGAGTGCGATTCGGCCTTTGACGATGACATTCCCGCCGATGAGACGCTCGAGCTCGGCGATATTATCTTGGCCCCGCAGGTTATTGCCCGTCAGGCCTCCGGTTTTGGCAATAGCCCCGCTGACGAGTGCCGTCTGATGCTCGTACACGGCATGCTGCACCTGCTGGGCTATGACCACATCGAGGACGACGAGGCCGAGGTCATGGAGGCCCGCGAGGACGCCATCCTGCGCGATCTGGCGCTCGAGCGCGGCGAGGACCCTAAGCTAGTCCACGTCGGCCCCATCACCAACCACGCCCACGACTAGGAGCCGTCTATGATTCCCGGATCGAACAAGGACCATCCGTCCTTTTTAAAGTCGTTTTCCTACGCCATGGAGGGCTTCGTCACCGCCGTCAAGACCGAGCGCAACATTAAGGTCATGCTCGTTGCGGGCGTGTGCACCGTCATTGCCGGCTGCGTCGTGGGGCTCGACATTGCCGAGTGGGCCACGATTATCATCTGTTGCGGCCTGGTGATTCACGGCGAGCTGTGCAACACCGCTATGGAGGCCATCGTCGACCTGGCGACCCAGGAGCTCCATCCGCTGGCCAAGCGTGCGAAGGACATCGCCGCCGCTTCCGTATACATACTTTCCATCACCGCCGCGATTGTGGGCGTGCTGGTATTTGCCCACGCGCTCGGCTTTATTTAGAAGGGGATTCCCATGTCCGACAATATGCAGCCTACCGATGAAGTTTTGGATGACGAGGTCCTTGACGCGGTGGATACCGAGGAGCTCGAGGATGTCGAGGAGTTCGACCCGTTTGAGGGCATGAGCGACGAGGAACTCGACTCCCTGTGCGACGAGGACGACGGTCCTATGGGCTTTGGTGACGTGGAACCCGGTTTCCGCAGCGGCTTCGTGGCCCTGGTCGGTCGTCCCAACGCCGGCAAGTCCACGCTGCTTAATGCCTGCTATGGCAAAAAGGTCGCCATCACCTCGCCGGTGGCACAGACGACCCGCCGCCGCATGCGCGCCGTCGTCAACCGTCCCGGCTACCAGCTGGTCTTTGTCGATACCCCGGGTATTCATAAGCCCAAGGACGGCCTGGGGTCCGAGCTCAACAAGAGCGCACTGTTCGAGTTGAACGATGTCGACGTCGTCGCGTTTTTGATTGATGCCACCAAGCCGATCGGCAGGGGAGACGCCTGGGTTGCCGAGCGCGTCAGATGCGCTCGTTGCAAGAAGGTCCTGGTGCTCACCAAGGCCGATGAGGCCGACCCCGCACAGGTCATGGAGCAGCTTAAGGCTGCCCACGAGCTTATGGAATATGACGACGAGATTGTGACGTCGTCGGTTAAGAACTTCAACGTCGATGCCTTTATCGAGACCGTTGCGCACTTTTTGCCCGAGGGTCCGCGTTGGTTCCCCGAGGACATGGGTACCGACGCTTCCGATGAGACGCTCGTTGCCGAGTTTGTGCGCGAGAAGGTCTTGCGCCGCACCCGTGATGAGATCCCGCACTCCGTTGGCGTGATCTGCGATGCGCTCGAGCAGACCAAGAAGGTGCTGCGCGTGCACGCCACCATTTACGTCGAGCGCGAGGGCCAAAAGGGCATCATCATCGGCAAGGGCGGCGAGATGATCAAGCATATCGGTATCGACGCCCGTCGCGATCTTGAGCGCATTTTTGGCACGCAGGTCTTTTTGGAGCTGGACGTGAAGGTCAAGGCCGGCTGGCGTGACGACGAGGCCCAGATTCGCCGCTTTGGCTATAACGCCGAGGACTAAGGACGCGCGGCGCGCATGGCAGGCTCCCGGACATATCGCACGAAAGTGCTCGTGCTCGATAAGACTAAGCTCAAAGAGACCGACCTGATCTTGACGATGCTTGACGAGCGGGGCCGGCAGGTTCGTGCCGTGGCAAAGGGCGCCCGCAAACCCGGTGGACGCCTGGCTGCGCGCTGCGAGCTGTTCTGTACCGTCGATATGCTGCTCGCGCATGGACGGTCGCTCGACGTGGTTTCCCAGGCCGAGCTTATGGAGGCGCCGCTCGGCGTTGCGCCCGATTACGAGACGACCTGCGCCGCAAGCGCGATCGCCGAGGTCGCGCGCGTGTGCTCGTTCGAGGACGCCGAGGACCCGTTTACCTTTGCCATTACGCAGCGAGCACTTACCCTGGCGGGCAGCGGGATCGACACGGCGCATATGGATCTACTTGTGGCGGCATATGTCTTTAAGCTGCTGTCGCACATTGGCTATCGACCAGATTTTTCGGCCTGCGTGCTGTGCGGAGACCCCATGCTGTCGTATTTTTCACCACAGGCGGGCGGGCTCATGTGCGGATCGTGCGCGTCGAGCGTTCCGGGTGCCGAGCTGGTATCGACTGGTGAGGTCGCATGGCTGCGCGCCCTCATGTCCATGACCTTCGATGCGCTTATGGCCGAGCGAATCGACCCGCATACGGCGGCATTCTTGCTTGGGCTTTCGCATGTTTGGGCTGCGACGCACACCGATCAGCGCCTCCGTGCGATGGAATTCATGTTGGGTCGGTGATGATGCGCAGGCGCGGGCTGCTTGTGGTAACATATCGGCCTGTTGGTACCTCGACCTTGGTTGCTCGCTCCACCGGCGGCTTCCCAGTCCGAGGCGAATCGAGTCGCCCGTGGGCGACGCAAAACGAAAGGTGAAACAATGACTGTTTCCAAAGAGCGCAAGGCTGAGCTGACTGCCCAGTTCGGTAACACTCCGGTCGACACCGGCAACCCCAAGGTTCAGGTCGCCATCCTGTCCGAGCGCATCAAGGAGCTGACCGAGCACATGAAGTCCCACCAGAAGGACTTCCACACCCGTCGTGGCCTGCTCATGCTCGTCGGCCGTCGTCGTCGTCTTCTCTCCTACATCAAGAAGAACGACATCGTCGAGTACCGTGAGCTGATCAAGGCTCTGGGCATCCGCGACAACATCCAGTAGGATTTGTACATGCTAAGAGCGTCCTGCGCAGCGGGGCGCTCTTTTTGTGTAAGGGCGCGAACAATCACGCTCTGAAGCGTGGCGGGGGCAGGGGGCCCGCGTCACATGAGAAGCCCGCAGGCAAGGGGCCTGTGGGGTAAAGGAGAACAATGACACTCGTATCCAAGACCTTTGAGCTGTACGGCAAGACCTACACCTTTGAGTCGGGCGAACTTGCCAAGCAGGCCACCGGCGCCTGCCTGGTCAAGCAGGGCGATACCACGATGCTCGACACCGTGGTCGTCTCCAAGGAGCGCAAGAACTACGACTTCTTCCCGCTGACCGTCGACTTCAACGAGAAGATGTACGCCGCCGGCCGCATTCCGGGTGGCTACCTCAAGCGTGAGGGCCGTCCCAGCGAGAAGGCCACGCTCACCGCGCGCATGATCGACCGTCCGATTCGCCCGAGCTTCCCGGACGGCTTCCGCAACGAGGTGCACATCGTCGCCACCTCGCTCGTCGCCGACCAGGTCAACCCCTTCGACGTCATCAACGTTATGGGTGCTTCCCTTGCCATGACGCTTGGCGGCGTGCCCTTCGAGGGTCCGCTTGCCTGCGTGCGCATCGGCCGTAACGTGGAGACCGGCGAGTTTATCGTCAACCCCACCTACGAGGAGCGCGAGAACTCCGATCTGGACCTGGAGCTGGGCGGCTCTGCCGACTTCATCTCGATGGTCGAGGCCGGCGCCGAGGAGATCTCCGAGGACGACATGCTCGCCGCCATGAAGTTTGGCCAGGAGGCCCTTGCTGCCTTCTGCCAGGCTCAGGACGAGTTCGTTGCCGAGTGGGAGCAGGTCAACGGCCCCATCGTCAAGAAGGAGTACCCGCTCGACCAGCCCGTCGAGGAGGTCCAGGAGCGCATCTTCGCCCACTACGACGAGATGGCAGCCGCCCTTCGCGACGCCGACAAGCTCTCCCGTATCGGTAAGGTCGAGGCTCTGAAGGAGTCGATCCGTGCCGAGTTCACCGAGGAGGAGCAGGCCGCTTGGGAGCGCGAGATCCCTGTGGCGCTCAAGAAGCTCGAGAAGAAGGCCATGCGCACCATGGTCGTCGAGACCGGTGAGCGCGTCGACGGCCGTGCCGCCGACGAGATCCGTCCCATCATGGTGAAGGACAACTACCTGCCGCTCGTTCACGGCTCCGGCCTGTTCCAGCGTGGCCAGACCCAGGTGCTTTCCGTCCTGTCGCTCGGTATGCTCAACGAGGGCCAGCGTCTGGACACCATCGAGCCCACCGAGGGCAAGCGCTACATGCACCACTACAACTTCCCGCCGTTCTGCACCGGCGAGACCGGCCGCATGGGCAGCCCCAAGCGCCGCGAGATCGGTCACGGCAACCTGGCAGAGCGCGCTCTGCTTCCGGTGCTCCCCGACGAGAACGAGTTCCCCTACGCCATCCGCGTCGTCTCCGAGGTCATGGAGTCTAACGGCTCCTCTTCGATGGCTTCGACCTGCGGCTCCACGCTCGCCCTTATGGACGGCGGCGTGCCCATTAAGCGCCCGGTCTCCGGTATCGCCATGGGCCTGATCCAGGAGGAGGGCAAGACCGTGGTCCTGTCCGACATCCAGGGTCTCGAGGACTTCCTGGGCGACATGGACTTTAAGGTCACCGGCACCACCGAGGGCATCACCGCCCTGCAGATGGACAACAAGGCCACCGGCCTCACCTTCGACATCCTGGCCCGCGCCCTGCAGCAGGCCAAGGAGGGTCGCGCCTTCATCCTGCAGAAGATGCTCGATGTGATTCCCGAGCCGCGCCACACCACACGCAGCACCGCCCCGCGTATCGTCTCCATCCAGGTTCCGACCGACAAGATCCGCGACGTCATCGGTTCCGGCGGTAAGGTTATCCGCGGCATCCAGGACGAGACCGGCGCTTCGGTCGACATCCAGGAGGATGGTACCGTCTTTGTCGGCGGCACCGGCGAGTCCGTCGACCAGGCCGTCGAGCGCATCAAGCTCATCATCAAGGTTCCCGAGCCGGGCGAGGAGTACACCGGTCGCGTGGTCTCCATCCAGCCCTTCGGCGCCTTCGTCAACCTGCTGCCCGGCAAGGACGGCCTGCTGCACATCTC
>CAJMOM010000019.1:0-17264 GCA_905215005.1 uncultured bacterium
ACGGTCGTGGTCATCGAGCACGACCTCGACGTCCTCGCCGGCGGCAGCGGAATCGACGGACTCGCCGTTGCGCACGATGGCGACGACCTTGGCGCCCTCGATCACATCGTTGTCATAGCCGTCGAACTCGGTCGCGGCGACCTTGTCGGAAAGCTCGACCCACACGTCGTTGAAGCTGCCCCAGGCATCGCCCTTGGCGTTAGCGCGGGCGCGGGCCTTCTGGTCCTCCATGCAAGCGGTAAAGCCATCCATGTCGACGTCGTGCCCAGCGGTACCGGCGATCTCAACGGTCAGATCGATGGGGAAACCAAAGGTGTCGTGCAGCTTAAAGGCGACATCGCCCGGAAGCACAGCGCCCTCGGCAAGCGCTGCCAGGGCCTCGTCCAGGTAGACACGGCCGTTGTCGAGCGTCGTGGAGAAGCGCTCCTCCTCGGAGGCGACGATACCCTTGACAAGGGCGACGTTCTTGAGCAGCTCGGGATAGGCCTCGCCCATTTGAGCGTTGACCTCGTCGATGAACTTGGTCAGGAAGGCGCCCTCGATGCCCAGCAGGCGACCGTGGAACACGGCACGGCGGAGCAGACGGCGAAGGACGTACTCGCGACCCTCGTTGCCGGGAAGGATGCCGTCCGAGATCATAAAGTCGACAGCACGGGAGTGATCGGCGATGATGCGCAGGGAGCGGCTGGCGCCAGAGTAATCGTCGGCGTCATAGGTCTTGCCGCTGATCTCCTCACCGAGCTTGATGAGGTGCTGCATCAGATCGCCGTCGTAGTTAGCAGTCTTGTGCTGCATGATAGCGGCCATGCGCTCCAGGCCCATGCCCGTATCGAGGTTGCGGTGCGGCAGCTCCGGCATGGAGCCGTCCTCCTGACGGTCGTACTGGGTAAACACGAGGTTCCAGAACTCAAGGAAGCGGTCGCAGTCGCAGCCGGGCTTGCAGTCGGGGCTGCCGCAGCCGACCTCCTCGCCCATGTCAAAGTAGATTTCGGAGCACGGACCGCAGGGGCCGGTGGGGCCAGCGGCCCAGAAGTTGTCGTCCTCGCCCAGGCGGGAGATGTGGTCCTCGGCAACGCCCAGGGAGCGCCACACGTCGTGGGTCTCGTCGTCCTCGGTAAAGACGGTGAAGTACAGGCGGTCGAGCGGCAGCTTGAACTCCTTGGTGATGAGCTCAAAGGCCCAGGCGCAAGCCTGCTCCTTGGAGACGCCGCCAAAAGAGAAATCGCCGAGCATCTCGAAGAACGACAAGTGACGGCCGTCCTCGCCGATGCAGTCGATGTCGTTGGTGCGGACGCACTTCTGGCAAGAGATCGCGCCGATCTCCTTCATGGTCTTCTTGCCCTGGTAGTACTCCTTAAACTGGTTCATGCCGGCGTTGGCAAGCAGCAGCGAGGGATCATCAGGGACGAGGGACGAAGAAGGGTAGAGCTTAAGACCGCGCTCCTCAAAGAAGTTGAGGAACTTGGAGCGAATCTCGGCCGTAGTCATTGACGGGTAGTCAGCACTCATAGAGGGAATCTCCTCGGTTTCACATCGAAACAGTTCAAACGTAACGATATTACCATCCCACCGCGCAAGTGCAAAAAAGAGGGCCGGCACAATGCCGGCCCTTCAGCGAAATTGCATGTTAGCGCGTATGAATATTAATCCGAATTACCCCGCTAGTTGTCATCATCGTCCATGGAGCCGTCGATGCCGGCTTTGGTATCGTCGTCCGAGTTGGAGTCATCGTCCTTGGCAAAGGGATTCTTGAAGAAGCCCGTGGCATCGGGTTGCAAACCCGAGAGCTTGATCCAGGGATTATCGAACTCGGGCTTGGGCATGGCCTTGGCCTCGGGCGCGGTCTCGTTGCCGATGAGCTCGGACTCGTAGATGAAGGTGTCGTCGCCGAGCGCGTCATAAGCGGCGACCGGGTTGCCCTCGGTATCGCGATACGGCGTGCCCTTAAACACGGCACCGTCGTATGCCACGAGCTGACGGCCTGTCTCGTTCTCGAAGTAGTACACGAAGATACCCTTCAGAGCCGCGCACAGCGGAATGGCGACCACCATGCCGATGGCGCCCATAAGCGCCGAACCGATAACGAGCGACGTCAGGCTCATGACGGGATGTACCTGGACCGAGCTCTGCATGACCTTAGGCGAAATGACGTTGTCGGTGACGTTTTGAGCCACCATGGTCACGACAAGCGTCCACAATGCCAGCATAGGGCTGAACATAAAGCCGAGCACCGTGGCGATCGCCGCGCTCACCCAGGGACCGACAACCGGGACCAAGTGCATAATGCCGGTAAAGATGGCCATGAGCGCTGCGTATGGATGGCCAATGAGCGTAAAGCCGATAAAAGCGAGGATGCCCCCGCAGATGGACGTCACGACCATGCCACGCATATAACCGCCGACCGAGCGTGAAAGGATGGCGACCATAAAGCGGTACGAGGTCTCCTTTTCCTGACCAATGATGGTGCAGACCTCATGGTGCATACGGGGATAGTCGCAGGCCAACCAATAGGCAAGCACCAAGCCCAAGAAGATTACGAACAGCTGCGAGGCCGTATTGGTAATAAGCGGGAATACACCGCGACCAAGCTCGGCAGCAATCTGAGACACATACTTCGATGCCACGGTAACCAGGGACGAAAGATTATCGTCCAGATACTCCTTGAGCGGCGTGTTGTTGAGCGTCTTGGCGTGCGAGATCAACTCGTTGAGATCGCCGCCCGCAACGCGAAGCTGCTCAGGCAGACGGCTCAGGACCTCCATGATCTGACCGAGCAAAATAGGTGATAGGATGCAGACAACACCAACGAGCACGGCAACAACCACGATCAGCGCGATGAGCGAACCAATGCCACGGTTGACGCCGTGATGCTCGAGCCAATTGGTGATCGGGGACATCACAAAGGCAATGATGGAGCCGACGGCAAGAAACTCGATAACCGGCGCCAGGATGCCCATAAGGTTAAAGATGACAGCGGCGATGACAATGCAGCCAACGATGGCCCAAATGCGCAACGTCAAAATACGGGTGTCGCGCAGCACGCGATCGGTTTGTTGGGGGTGCTCACTCATGAACGAATCATCACTCCGTCGGGGTCGATCTTGTCCTGAATCTTCTTAAGCGTGCGGCGCAGCAGGCGCGAAACCTGCACCTGAGAAATGCCCAGCTTCTTGGCGATCTCGATCTGGGTCATGCCCTTCACAAAGCGCAGCTCGATCACCTCGCGCTCGCGCGGCGAGAAATCACGGATGGCTTCCTCGATCACTAGACGGTCATCGGTAAAGTCGAGCTCGTTGTCATCGTCGGCGTAACGGTCGAGAATCGAGGGCGCATCGTCGGAATCGGACGCACCAGGAGCCTCGATGGGCACCGAGGTATAGGCCGAAGACGATTCCATAGCCTCGAGGACCTCATCGACAGTCACATCTAGATACTCAGCGATCTCCTCAACCTTGGGCGAACGCTGCAGCTCGTTGGTAAGTTTGTCAGTAGCCTGGTTGACCTTGGCCGAGAGCTCCTGCAGACGACGCGGTACGCGCACGCTCCAGCCCTTATCGCGGAAATGGCGTTTGATCTCGCCCAGGATAGTGGGTGTCGCAAACGTCGTGAACTCGAGCCCGCGCTCGGGGTCAAAACGGTCGATAGCCTTGAGCAGACCCAGATAGCCAACCTGCATCAGGTCGTCGAGCGGCTCGCCGCGATTCTTAAATTTGTTGGCAAGAAACCTTACCAGGTTCATATGGGACATGACGAGCTGCTCGCGGGCGTCCGGATCACCGGTCTCCTTATAGCGACGAAACAGCTCGCGGGTTTTCTCCTTGTCCCAAGCGGTCTTGCCGCTCCGGGAACGTTCGGTCATATTAGATATCCGCCTTGAGGTCGAGGGAAAGCGTCAGGGGCGCCGCAGTCTTTTCGTAGGAGTCGCACACGCTTGCAAGGATGAGCTCGGCATACGCAGCAGCCTGGTCATCCTCGTCGACGGTGGCCTGATCGCCAAAGGTAAAGGTCATGCCAACGTGGGTCTCATCGACATCGAATTTGATGGTGATGTCATCGCAGTCGACCGCGGTGCAACCAAAGATGAAAGCCTCCTCGGCGGCCATGCGGATGTCCTCGATGCGATCGACAGACATAGAGCACAGGGAACCAACGTTGGCGGCAGTCATGCGCACAAGGCGAGCGAGACGCGGGTCGCCGGCAACGGTCAGCGTGATGGGGCAGGTTGCTTCGCTACTCATCGCAGGACTCCTCAGAGGTCTCGGCGGGCGTATACGTGTAATACTGAGCCGGCTTGGCTGAAGACTTCTGAGCCGCATCTGCGCCATCGGCGACCTCGTCCTCCGCCTTGCCAATCAAGACGCGCTCGGTCGGCTGCTCGGCTTCTTCGGCGGCAGGGGAAAGCTTGCGCTCGGCTTCAGCTGCAGGAGCCTTCACCTTATTGAAGAGCTTCTGCACAGCACCGGCGGCAGAGTCGGTCACGCTCGACACAGCATTGCTGGCCTCGGCCATGCTGCCCGTAACCTCGGAAATGTCGCGAACCACGGCTTCGACCTCTACGAGATTGGAGGTAAGGGCATCAACTGCCGTCTTGCTCGACTTGAGGAGCGGCTCCATCTGGGCAAGCGCCGGCGTAAGCTCATCGACAGCGCCATCGAGCTTTGCCACCACAGGCTGAGCCTCGGCGATGGTGTTGTTGAGGTCGTTCACGGTCTTATCGAGCGAGTCGACAACATTGCGGGTCTTGCGCAGGGTAAGCGCGAGCTCAGCGATGGCCCACACGCCGGCAACGGCGAGCAGCAGCAGGGCGATTTGAATGGGACTCATACAAGCCTCCCGGAAGAATCGAAATACAGACGCTTTTCATGGTACCCCAAAGGGGACCGAACATGCCAAGAGCAGCAACGTGGGACAAAATTATCAGCAGCTACTTCGGTGCATTCCCGCTGCGGTCGCGTTCGCTTTGCTCTACGCGCCACTCTTCCCAGCCGCGCCCGGCAGGCTGCCAGAACGCACCGCGCTCCAGCCCCTCGGGCAAATAGCGCTGATCGACCCAGCCTTCGGGATAATCGTGCGGATATTTATACACACCGTAGTCGTCGCTGCCTGGGCGATGACGATCGCGCAAATAACTCGGCACCTCGCGAAGCCCACTAGAATGGATATCGGCCAGCGCCGCATCGATCGAAGCCTCACACGCGTTGGATTTAGGGGCCAAACACACATAGAGTGCAGCCTGAGCCAGGTTAATACGGCACTCGGGATAGCCAATGACCTCGGCAGACTTAAACGCGGCATGTGCCACCAAAAGCGCCTGCGGGTCGGCGTTGCCAACGTCCTCAGAAGCATGAATCATAATACGGCGAGCGATAAACTTGGGATCCTCCCCCGCATCAATCATGCGCGCGAGCCAATAGATCGTGGCATCGGGGTCGCTACCGCGCATGGACTTGATGAACGCACTGATGATGTCGTAGTGCATGTCGCCGTTTTTGTCATACGTAAACCCGCGACGCGGGTTGGCGATCTTCACGTCATCCACGGTGATGGGATAGCGCTCCCCCGCCGCGGGCGCTGACGTTCCCTCGGTATCGGGACGCGTGACGGCAATCTCGCTCGCAAGCTCGAGCGTCGTGAGCGCCGAGCGAGCGTCACCCGCTGCCAGCGTACAAATAGTCTTGACCGTATCATCATCGGCCGAGAACTTTCCGTTCAAGCCCTGTGGTGCCTCGAGCGCACGCTCAATAAGCGTGGCGATATCCTCATCCTTCAGATATTCAAGCTCCACCACGCGACCGCGCGAGAGCAATGCCGAGTTGACCTCGAAGTACGGATTCTCCGTCGTGGCGCCAATCATAATGACGGTACGGTTTTCAACCGCATGCAAAAGCGCATCCTGCTGCGACTTCGAAAAACGATGAATCTCGTCGATGAACAAGATGGTGCGACGGTCGTACGTATTCAAGCGCGTCTTGGCCTCGTCAATCACGCGACGTAGGTCCTTCACGGTACCCGTCACGGCGCTGACCTCGACAAACTCGCTCTTGGTATGGTTAGCGATAATGTGGGCCAGCGTCGTTTTGCCCGTACCGGCCGGCCCATACAGAATCACACTCGACAGTACGTCATGCTCAATCGCAGCACGCAACCACGAGCCCTTACCGACGGCCTTTTGCTGGCCCACGTACTCGTCGAGCGAATTGGGGCGCATGCGCACCGCGAGCGGCGCATTTTTAAAGGAACGCTCGCGCGTCGAGGCAGAAAAAAGGTCGTCCATAGCCATCCCGTGCATCAATCAAAAACGTTTTCAACTAACCAGTATACCGAAAGAATACGAACTACCGTTCGTTAATATAGGTACGATGCGGAAACTTTAGACCCGGGAACAGCTTGCTCGTCAGTTCGCAGAAATAACCGTCCGTCATGCTCGCGATATAATCCACCACGGCTTGATCCTTGTCGTCCTGCCAGGCATAGGTGCGATCGTAGTAGGAAAGTTGCTGCTCAATGCGCGAAATATGGTGCTTAAAGATGTAAGAGGACTCGTCACCACTGTTTAGATCCCGCAGGCAACGGTCGTAGAGCTTTTCGAAGGCCTCGCGCAGCTCCACCTCGGAATCACCTTCGATACCGCCCTTGCTATAGATCTTCTCGTAGTTCTCGCGCTTGGCTCGGCGGATTTCCTCAAACAGGTCCTCGCTCATCTCGATGCGCGACTTACCATGGCTGTGCTCAACGATATCGATGGAAGCGTGCGTAAGGATCCAGCTGTTGTAGGCACCGCCCCGGCCATCATCAAAAGCGTCGGGTGACAGCAGGCCCGCCGCGATCGCATCCTGACGGTCACGACCGACGTAGGCAAGGATATCCGAGATGCGGACCACACAGCCTTCGAGCGTCATGGGACGCAGATGCCCAATTGCGCTATAGCCCGTGGCAATGCAATCCTCAACCGTCTGGTCAAACTGGTCAAAGGAGCTCATGTCCGAGAGCTCAAACACACGCTGCTCGTACTCGCCGTTATGGCATAGCACGCCGTCGAGCGTCTGGAGCGACACGTTGCGGCCGTACAGTGCGTCGAGCACGCGGACCGACTGCACGTTATGGAAAAAATAACGCCCCGTGCGCTCATGATAGATATCGTTGAGGAAGCGCTCGCCGGCATGGCCGAAAGGCGTGTGTCCCAAGTCATGACCCAGGCCAATCGCCTCGATCAAATCGCAATTGAGCCCCAGGGCGCGACCGATATCGCGCGCAATGCGGGAGACAAGCTGCACGTGCAAACCGCGGCGTGACAGATCGTCATTGCTACGGAAGCTAAAGACCTGCGTTTTGCCTGCATAACGGGTGTACGCCGGAAGATGAAGTATCTTTTCGGTATCGCGCATAAACGCCGGACGCATAAGCGTACCTTTGTCGGCGGCGCGATCAATACGACGAATGACCTGATCGTCGTTGCAACGATACGGGTTGACATAGCCCGAAGCACGATCGGCGACAATGCGCTCGACCAGTTCGGGCGACAACGCCGAGGGAATACGGTCCATGCGCGCCTTAATGACGGCCGTTTCTTGATTAGTTGCCATGGCATGCTCCTTAAGAAGGATGCGCAATCGGTTACAAAGTGCAGCCCACGACCTCGATTATGGCAAAAATCGGCACCAAAAACGGGAGCAATGGCAGGGAGCGTGATTTTGTGAAGAGGCAGGAGAGGGCCAGGACCAGGAGCGAAACGGAAAATGCCACGATGCCGCCCATAGGGTCGAGCGTGCAAAGCGCGAAGAGTGCTTTGGCGTCCCCCATGCCAATCCCCGGGGCTTGACGAAGGCGCCGCCAGAGCGACTCAGTAAGCACAAGGGCAAGGTAGACGATGACCGCAAGACCGGCATGATCAAGTGCAGTGTTAACGCCCCTGTCGAGCCAAACGCCCGCCAACGCCGCCACGGCACATGCGCCGGCAAGCCCATTGGGAAACCGTCGCTCTCGGGCATCAATTGCCACGCCGGCAAAGATACAAATCCAAAACGGGATATAGACCATCGGACTCCTCCTCGAGCTGCATCGCAAAAGCAAAAACCACCACAAAGGTGCCTGTCCCCTTTGCGGTGGTTTTGGTGGTGGTCATTTGGCGCCTTGCATGACCTCGTCAAGGGTAACGTTGACGGCGTGCTGCGTCGGCACCCAGTCGACCTTCAGGAACAGCGCGGCCACCGTGATGGGGATATAGCTGAACATAAAGATCGGGAAGGTAAACAGGTTAGTCACCAGACGCCACTTTTGCGCGCAGTGAATGTGCTTGTACTCAAAGATAGTCGTGAGCAGCGCCAGGATAAAGAAGGTCTGATACATCATGGCGAAGGTCATAATGAGCGAAGCGGCGCACGCCTGCATCTCGACTTCGGTAGCCAAGAAACCATGCGAAAGGCCACCCACAATCAAGAACGTCGCATTAGCGAGCATCGAGATCAGCGATAGCAGCATACCCGGGGCGATCGTCATGAACATGTCGTAGGCGGCAAAGCGATGATAGCGGAACGTCGACTTGACCAGATGCTTACCGTAGGTAAAGAACACCTGGTAAAAGCCCTTGGTCCAGCGCATACGCTGCTTCCAGGACGCCTTGAACGTCACGGGTTGCTCGTCAAAGAACTCCGCCGGCGCATAGCCAATGCGAATACCGTGAATAGCGCAGAACGTAGTGAACTGAATGTCCTCGGTCAGCGTGTGGAACTGCCAACCGTGCATGCCCTCGATAACGCTTGACGAGATAAGGTAACCCGAACCCGAAACAGCGCAGGACGTCTTGCAGATATTACGCGCGTTGTTGAGGAAGCGCGCCTCGCGTAGATACCACGTGGCATTAGCAGCCGAGATCCACGAGCTGCCGAAGTTCTTGGAATTGCGATAGCTCGTGACCACATGGAAGCCCTGGTCAAAGGCATCATTCATCTTGGAAACGTAATCGCGGGAGATAACGTTATCGGCATCGAAGATAAAGTAGCCCTCAAACGTGTCGGGATACTCGTTGAGAATGCAGTCGAAGCCAAAGTCCATGACCCAGCTCTTGCCCTTGCGGGCCAGGTCATTGCGCTCGTAAACAATGGCACCGGCCTCGCGCGCGAGCTGCGCCGTGTTGTCGGTGCAGGCATCGGCGACCACGAAAACCTCGATGAGCTCGGACGGATAATCCTGGTCCTTGATGGAGCGAACGAGGTTGGCGATCACGGCCTCCTCATTATGCGCCGCGATAAAAAAGGCATAGCGATGGAGTTTTTTGGCCTTGGGAGGCGCGACCTCGCCACGAAGAGCGCCAATGACAAAGAAGACCACCTGGTACAGAAAGCAGACCGTGAGCAGCGTGACGACAATCTGGTTGAAGATCACGATGGGTGTGTTGGTTTGTAAAAAGGCGAGCATGCAGGCTCCCAGCAACGCGTAACGTAAACAATCGTATATCTTACCGCAGGCTTACCGAGTTCAAGAAACCACCTAATACTGGCTAGGCTTCGAGAAGACCGAGCTGCGGAACGATTTCATCTCCAACGGCCGTGCGACCGAGCGCGCGCGGAGCCAGATCGTCGAGAACAGCAGCGAGATCCCACGGCAACTCGTCGCGACACTCAATGCGCTCCCCCGTCACGGGATGGTCGAACGCCACGCGCCAGGAATGAAGGAACTGCCTGGTCAGGCCCTGGTCGGCGCGCGCATCGCACTTGCCGTAGAGTGGATCGCCCACGCAGGCGTGGTTGATATGACGCATATGCACGCGAATCTGGTGCGTGCGACCGGTAAACAGATGGCACTCAACGAGCGTATAACCATCGTCAAAGCGCGTGGAATCAAAGCGCTCGAGGACTTTAAAGGTCGTAATGGCCTGACGGGCAAAGGGGTCGTCCGAAACCGCCATCTTGACGCGGTCGCGCGTAGAACGGGCGATACCGGTATTGATGGTGCCCTCGTCCATGGCGATGTGCCCGTGGACAAGCGTGATATAGCGGCGGTCGAGCGTACGCGTGCGAATGAGATTTTGAAGCGCGCGCTGGGTGTCGTCGTCTTTTGCCGCGAGCATAAGGCCCGAGGTATCGCGATCCAGGCGATGCACGATGCCGGGGCGGTCCTCACCCTGCACGGTACCAAGATGATCGATACCGCAGTGGTAGACCAAGGCGTTCGCAAGCGTGCCGCTCTCGTGGCCGTGGGCGGGATGGCACACCAGCCCGCGCTGCTTGGAGAGCACAATGAGATAGTCGTCCTCATAGCGAATGTCGAGCGGGATGGCCTCGGGAATCACATCGGTGGGATCGTGCGGCTCGGGCAGGTCGACCGAGATGCGGTCACCGGCGCGTACGGCATACTTTTTTGACAGACAGGTCTCGCCGTTCACGATTACGGCGCCGCCCTCGATCAGATGCGCGCAGGCAGAGCGCGTGGGGCAGCCGTCGTTGGCACCCAGAAAGGCGTCGAGACGCTGGCCAGAGCAATCGTCGGCAACAAGAATATGGATGTCGGCCATTAACGCTCATTCCTTTCGCGAATCTTGCGGGCACGCTCCCCACGCTGCTTGGCTTTGCGCTTAGCGCGGGCCTCATCACGGGCATTGAGCTCAGCAGTCGCATCGACCTCGCAAGCGGCGGGACTCAAGAACATGTAACCGATAAGCGCCAGCACAACACCGACCGTAATGCCGATATCGGCCACATTGAAGACGGGAAAGTCGATGAAGGTGGTGGCAATAAAATCGGTCACGAAGCCAAAGGCCAAACGATCGATAGCGTTGCCGATAGCACCACCCGCAACCATCGCCATGCCCACAACCTCAAGATGGGCGAGCTGGGGTGCACGAACGAGGTACACGGCAATAGCGACAATGACCGCCAGCGCCAGCACGGCAAACGCGATGCCATGCCCCTCGCCCATGCTAAAGGCAGCGCCGATATTGCGGACAAACAGGAAGTCGATCACGCCGGGGATGACGGTCACATGCAGTGCATCGCCCACGGCACGAACCGCAAGCTTGGTCAACTGGTCAACAAGCAGCACAACCAGCGCCACCCCACCAGCAACACCCAACCGCCAACGCAAAGGCGGCGTCATATCCCCAGTACGACCCAAATCAATCCCCTACCCTCAAGAACTCGAATAACGTTTAGTGCAAGTAATCATCTTATAGTGACACGCATGAAACATGCAGCATATTCATCAACGAAAGCCAAATAACCAGCACAAAACAAAAGCGACATTCCGAAAACCGGAATGTCGCTTAATAGCTTTAGTTCCAACAGCGGAAACGCCGCGTTACCGCGCCTTACAGCGCTTCGGCACAACGTTTGCAGATGTGAGCGTGGCCGTTGTACTCGCCGACGGTGGTGCGATAGTTCCAGCAACGGTCACAGCACTCGCCCTCGGCAGCCTCAATAGCAACGGAAAGCTCCTCGCCCTGGGTCAGCTCAACATCGGAGACGATGTAGAACTCGGCCAGATCGACGGCCTTGTCGCTGGTCAGCAGCGCATACATCTCGGCAGGAACGACCGCCTTGACGCGGACCTGCTGACTCTTGGTGAAGGTGCCGGCAGAACGAGCGTCCTCAAGGGCCTTGGTCACGGCGCTACGGAGTTCGAGCGAAGCCTCGAGCACGCCCTCAAACTCATTGGCCTCGTCGACCGTGATGGGCGACTTGTACCAATCGAGCAGCGCGGCGTACTTCTGGTGATCAACGCAGCCAGCGGGCGCATAGGCCATGGCCTCGTCGACCGTGTAGGACAGGATCGGCTGCAGGTCGCGCATGAGCATCGAGAAGAGCTCGGCCAGCACGGTCTGAGCGCTGCGGCGCTCGAGCGAGCCGGGCTTATCGCAGTACAGACGGTCCTTCAGGGCGTCGAGGTACACGTTGGAGAGCTCGGTAACCACGAAGTCGTAGAGCGCACGGTAGGCGCGCGGGAACTCGTAGCTGGCGTAGGCGTCATCAACCTCGGCCTGGACCTGGGTCAGACGCGCAACCATGAGCTTGTCGAGCGGCAGCAGGTCGGCAAAGGCGACGCCGTCAGTCTCGGGCTCAAACTGACCCTCGAGCTCGGAGAGCAGGAAGCGCAGCGTGTTGCGGAAACGGCGATAGGCATCGGACGTACGAGCGAGAATCTCGTGGTCGATGGAGACGTCGGAGCTGGTGTCGACGGAGGCAACCCACAGACGGATGATGTCAGCGCCCATCTCGTCGCAGACCTTGTTGGGGTCGATGACGTTGCCGAGCGACTTGGACATCTTGCGGCCCTGGCCGTCGAGCGTGAAGCCCTGCGAGACGACCGCCTTGTACGGAGCGTGGCCGTTGGCACCCACCGAAGTGAGCAGCGAGCTCTGGAACCAACCACGATGCTGGTCGGAGCCCTCGAGATACACGTCCGCCGGGTACTCAAGCTCGGGGCGATACTCGCAGACGGCCTTCCAAGACACGCCAGAGTCCCACCACACGTCGAGGATGTCCTTATCGGCCTTGAGGTGATGGCCGCCGCACTTGGGGCAGACGCAGGCCTCGCCCAGGTAGCTCTCGGGAGCGTCGGTGAACCAGGCGTCGGAGCCCTTCTCGTGGAAGAGCTTGATGACGGCGTCGAGCGTGGCGTCGTTCATGACCTTCTCGCCGCAGTCGGCGCAAGTGTAGCTGGGGATAGGCACGCCCCAGTTGCGCTGACGGCTGATGCACCAGTCGGGACGCTGCTCGACCATGGCGCCGATGCGGTTGGCGGCGTGAGCCGGATACCACTTGACGTTCTCGCGGACCTCTTTGCCAGCCTGCTCACGCAGACCGGTCTTGTCCATCGAGACGAACCACTGGTCGGTAGCACGGAAGAGTACCGGGTGCTTGCAGCGCCAGCAGTGCGGATAGCTGTGCGTGATCTTCTTCTCGAGGACCAGGGTGCCGCGCTCGCGCAGGAACTCGATGATGTGCGGGTTGGCCTCATCGGTGTCCATGCCGCTGAAGGGGCCGCCGGTGCCAAACTCCTCGCCGGTGTAGAACTTGCCGTCGTCATCGACCGGCATGCAAATGTCGGTGATACCCTCCTTGAGGCAGGCGAAGTAGTCGTCGACGCCGTGACCGGGCGAGTTGTGGACGATACCGGTACCGTCATCGACACCGACGTAATCGGCCAACAGCGCCACGCCCTCAACACCGTCAAAGATCGGCTGCTTGTAGTGGATGTGGTGGAAGGTCTCGGCGGGAACCAGATAGGGTTTGCCGTCGACCATGACCGGGGTGTACTCCCAGCCAAACTCCTCACAGCACTTGGGAGCCAGGTCCTCGAGCATGACCTCGGCACGGCCATCGTGCTCAACGGCGACATAGGCGGCGCCGGGCTTGAGAGAAACGGCCTGGTCGGAGGGGATGGTCCACGGGGTGGTCGTCCAGATGATAAAGTCGACCGGGCCGTCGAAGTTCTCGAGGCCGGCGGGCTTGGAGGTCATCTCAAAGCGCACGAAGATGGACGGGCTCGTCTCGTCGGAGTACTCGATCTCGGCCTCGGCCAGCGCGGTGTGGCAGTGCTTACACCAGTGAACCGGCTTGTGACCGCGATAGATCATGCCCTTGTCGAACATGGCCTTGAAGACCTCGATGTCGGCGGCGTCGTGCTGGTGATAGAGTGTCAGATAGGGGTTATCCCAGTCGCCGAGCACGCCCAGGCGACGGAAGCCGGCCTTCTGCAGCTCGATGTTCTCGACAGCGAACTCGTTGCAGAGCTCACGGATCTTGGCCGTGGGGGTCTGGTTGAACTTCTCGGTGCCGAGCTTCTCCTCGACCTTATGCTCGATCGGCTGACCATGGCAGTCCCAACCGGGGACATAGGGAACCTCATAGCCCTGCATCATCCAGTAGCGGTTGATCATGTCCTTGGAGATCTTGTTCATGGCATGGCCGATGTGGATCGGACCGTTGGCGTACGGAGGGCCGTCGTGAAGCACGAACTTCTTGTGACCCTCGTTCTTCTTCAGAACCTGCTCGTAGACCTTGTTGTCCTGCCAGTCCTTGAGTCGCTTGGGCTCGGACTTGGAAAGACCGGCACGCATGGGAAAACCGGTCTTGGGCAGATTCATCGTCTGCTTGTACTCGTTTGCCACGGTACCCCTTTCATGTCATGGGCGCACACGCCCGTTGGGCACCAAAAAAGCGCCCGTCCCTACAAGCTGGGACGAAGCGCCACAAAACGAGCTGTACGCCCGCAAAAGCTCTTCGTTTAACCACCCAGCTTAGATGCCCTCGCCCGCGTATTCGCGCGCTCGCATCCGTTACTCGGCTGGCCTGTATCGACGACCATCTCGGCGATATCTACTAAGACGTGTCTGCGCGGCACGTCCGTTGGGACCGCAGCTCCGGGGTGATTTTCATCGGTCGCATGCACGGGATCTCAGCGCTCCCCGCTCTCTGTAGCATGCGGACGGCCGACTACTCGTCCCCATCAACGCTTATGCGGAGTATGTTAGCACGTTCCGCGCCGGCAAAAAACCCTCAACACTGGTTTTATACGTTCGAAATTTCTCGCTATGACAGCCCTTCTCTAGGAGCAAAATACCTGAAAGCACTCTATCGAACGAAAGAAGGTTGCTATGCGCACGATTGGAATGAGCGACTACACCGTTGGCGAGGACTGCTTTACCGAGCTGCCAACCGCACTGGCGGAGTACGGCGCGAAGAAAGTCGCCATCATTGGCGGCAAGCGAGCCCTGGCTGCGGCGCTGCCGGGCATCGAGGCGGCACTTGAAGGTACCGATGTCGAGGTCCTGGAGACCCGCGTCTATGGCACCAACAGTACGCGTGCCAATATCGCCAAGGTCGTGAACTCCCCTGCCTGCCAGGAAGCCGACGTGCTCATCGCATGCGGCGGCGGCAAGGCGCTCGACACCGTCAAGACAGCTGCCATCGAGCTCAAGAAGATCGTCTTCACCGTCCCGACGATCTGTTCCAACTGCTCCGCCGCGACCGCCATTGCCGTCGTGTACAACGACGACGGCTCGCTCGAGGGCTATTCGTACCCCAACCGACCGGCGCACATCTTCATCAACCCCAAGATCATCGCCGAAGCTCCGGCGGAGTACTTCTGGGCCGGCGTGGGCGATGCCCTGTCTAAGCAGCCTGAGGTCGAATACGCCACGAGCGCCGGCAATTTGGAGCATACCGCCGGCCTTGGCCTGGCACTCGCCCACACCTGCTCCGAGCCGCTGTTTACTTATGGCGTCCAGGGTCTTGAGGACGTGCGCCGGAATCTGTCGAGCGAGGCCGTCAAGCAGATCGCGCTCGACATCGTGGTCAACACGGGCTATGTCTCGAACCTGACCAACCAAAACGATTACTACTACAACTCGAGCGTGGCGCACGCATTCTACAATGCGACGTGCAGCATTCCTCGCGAGGGAACCTATCTGCACGGCGAGGTCGTGAGCCTGGGCGTGCTCGTGTTGTTCGCCTACACGGGCGACACCGAGAACCTTGAGCGCTACGCTGCCTTTAACAAGCAGATAGGCCTGCCCGTGACGCTTGAGCAGGTCGGGCTTTCCGAGTCCGATATCCCGGCCCTATGCGAGTACGCGCACACCACCAACGAGTGGAAGCAGGGCAACCCGGAGCCCTTCACCGACGAAAAGTTCGCCGCCGCCATCAAGGCCGCCGACACTTACGGCCACACGCTCTAGCACAAACCCAAAACCACCACAAAGGGGACAGGCACCTTTGTGGTGGTTTTTTATTGCTCCAGCAAAGCTGAACAAGTCGAGCTCTGTATATGAAACAGGAATATGTTTTGTTTGGTGTATCTAAATAAAAGTAACGAGATCGGATGTACGAAACCGATATACAGTGTCGTTATTTTATGCTATATGCTATATGCGAATATGAAATTAACAAATCGGAACTTATGGAGGAAATATACTATGAATATAGGATTTTGGCTATGTGGAGTTTTGGTTATTCCATTTGTGATTATAGGAGTGTTATTTGCAATATTTAAAGAAAAAGCGGCTAAATTTGTTTCGGGATTTAATTCATTACCGAAAGAAGAACAGGCATTGTATGATAAAGCTCATATTTCTCGTGATATAAAAAATCAGTGTTTTACATGGGCTGGCATAATGTTAGTAGGAGCAGTGTTGTCTTATTTTTTAACACCATATATGGCTATTCCGGCTTTTATTATTTGGCTCGTTTTATTTTTCAAAGAGGTTCACTTTGACACGCACAAAGCATTTGAAAAATATTTATTAAAATAAATTCCAGTTTCTCCACATGAGAAGAACGCATAGCGGGCACTGTGCCAGTGAAATTTACGGCGGATTGACTAAGTTAGAATTGTGTGGTATAATGGAAATGCGGTAAATCGGAAGTTGTATGAAACTTTATAGTGATAATCGGAGGAAATGAGATGCTGACACACATCGGAACACAAACAATAGAAACAGAAAGACTGATACTTCGTCGTTTTGAGTATTCTGATATTGATTCTATGCTACGCAACTGGATAGCAGATGAACAGACACAATGGGATTATGGTGAACCATATTATCCTACATCTGATGATGTTCAGAAGTTATTTGATACGAAGTATATTGTTTCTTATTCCTGTAAAGATTATTATCGCTGGGCAGTTATTGAAAAGACATCCAGCGAGTGTATAGGACAAATTGCATTTTTCTTAGTTGACAGCAACAATCAGCATGGTGAGATTGAGTATGTTATCGGTCCTGCATTTCAGGGTAAGGGATATGCCACAGAAATGACGAAAGCAGTTATTCGTTTTGGTTTCGAAAAAATCAACTTTCATAGAATTGAGATTGATTGTCGTACAGTAAATGAAGCTTCACGCAGAGTTATTGAAAAGTGCGGACTTACATACGAAGGAACATTTCGTGATTTTTTCTGGAGAAAAGATCATTTTGAGGGAAGAAGAGTTTATTCAGTTCTCAAAAGCGAATGGGAAAAGTTAAACAAGAAATAAAAATTCCAGTTTTTCCACATGAGAAGAACGCATAGCGGGCAACTGTGTCGGTGAAATTTACGGCGGATTGACTGCGTTGGGGCTGTGTGGTATAATAGAAATGCGGTAAATCGGGATTTGACGGAGGTAATGAAATGTTTGAAGAACTAGGAATTAGTTTTGGCACAGCACTAATCGTTTTACTTGCATTATATTTTATAGTTAAATGGGCTGTCAGAAATGGAATAAAAGAAGCCTATAGGGATATTACAGGAAAAGTCACTACCGAAGATATTGAAGAAGAACAAATACAC
>CAJMOM010000020.1:0-16777 GCA_905215005.1 uncultured bacterium
CCGGCCGCAAGCCCGCCGCCCGCCTGCGCGGCGCCACCTCGGGCTGCATGTTTGTGGGAATTAGCTAACCGAAAGGCTTACACGTGAACGAAGAACCTCAAGTCCTCTACTGCGACGCCTGGCTCATGGCCATCGATAAGCCTGCCGGCATGATCGTCCACGGTGACGGCACCGGCGAGCGCACACTTACCGACTACGCCAGCGACCTGCTGCTGGCGATGGGCGACGGCTTTGCCGCGACCGACATGCAACCGCTCAACCGCTTGGACCGCGACACCACCGGCGTGGTGTTGTTCTCGCTCGACAAGCAGACGCAGCCCGCTTTTGACCAGATGGTCATCGACCACGCATTCGAAAAGCACTATCTGGCGCTCGCCGAGGGCAAAATCGACTGGAACGAAAAGCTCATCGACAAGCCCATCGCCCGCGACCGCCACGATAGCCGCAAGATGCGCGTTGGCGCCAGCGGCAAGCCGTCCCAGACGCGCGTGAAGGTGCTCAAGCGCCTTAAGAGCCGCCGAGGCCTGCCCACGCGCTCGTATATCGATGTCGAGTTGCTCACCGGCCGCAAGCATCAGATTCGCGTGCACCTGGCCAGCGAGCGTCATCCCCTGGTTGGCGACGACCTGTACGGAACGCCGCGCCCCTGCGGCCTGATGCTCCACGCCCACAGCGTATCCTTCACGCATCCCGTAACCGGCGAGCACATCCACATCGAAGCCCCCTGCCCCTGGGAGCCCTAAACCACCACAATGGGGACAGGCACCTTTGTGGTGGTTTTGCCGCAATGGCTCAGCCGCGGTCCCAAAACGTCTCGATCTGTAACAGTTAAAACCCATTTTCCGGTCTATCTGTTACAGATCGAGATATTCGAATCCCCCTCAAGGGAAAATCTCAATCTGTAACAATAACTCGGCAAAATCGGTCCCAGATGTTACAGATTGAGACAAAGGGACGGCGCGGTTCGAAAGTATCTCAATCTGTAATACCTAGCCCACTTTTAACGGTCCAGTTGTTACAGACTTAGACAAACCGGCAGACAACGAAAGCGGCAACGCCCGTGATGGACGTTGCCGCTTTTCTATTGAGAAAACTACTCGGTTTTCGTTACTAACCACCACAATGGGGACACAGGCACCTTTGTGGTGGTTTTGGCCTTGTCCTGCTGTTAGACCGTGATGACGTTGTCCATTGCCCGATACTTGGCGGGGACCTCGCCTGCGGTAATAATCGTTGCTTCACGGAAGTCCGCGAACTTGACGGGCGCCACCATGCCAAATTTACTGGCGTCCGAGATTACGAAGCGCTTGGCCGTATGGCGCATCGAGATACGCTTTACTTGCGCCTCCTCGATATCGGGCGCCGTGAAGCCCTGCTCGGCGGCAATGCCGTTAGAGCCCCAAAAGCCACAGTTGAAGTTGTAGCGGTCTAAGGTTGCCAAGGCATCGGGGCCAACGAGCGCCTCGGTCTCGGGTTTGAGCTCGCCGCCCAGCACCACGGTACGCATGCCGCGCAAAGCAAGGCGTTGAGCATGGAGCACGGAATCGGTCACATAGGTGACATCTTCAAGGTGTGGAAGATGCTCGATGAGCCTGAGCGTCGTCGAACCCGAGTCGATGTATACAAAGCTCTCGGGCTCCACAAGTGCCGCCGCACGGGCGCAGATACGCTCCTTGTCGTCGTTATGGAGGTCGCTGCGCTCATTAAGCGTTAGGTCGCGCGTCACGTGCGCGCGCTCAAGACTCGTCGCTCCACCGTGGACCTTGGCGATGCGATGCGCTCGGTCGAGCGTCTGCAGGTCGCGCCGAATGGTAGACGCCGTCACGCCCAGGGCTTCGGCAAGCTCCGGCACGGTAACCGAGCCGGTCTGCTGAACCATCGACACGATCGCGTTGAGCCTATCTTCCGCTAGCATCGCTTACTCCTCCTCGGGGTACACGACTCCCCAGTCGGCGCGAAGCTTGGTCATAAGCTTCATAACATCAGAAGCATAATCTAGCAGCTCGCGCTTGGAGTCGTCGCCGGCAACGGCCTTCTCAAGATCGGCCATCTCATAGCACAGGGCGTAAGCCTCGGTGCCGGCGTGGACCTCCTCGCGGTGGCCGTCCGTAGTCCACACGATGGTCGCGTGATCGGCACGCGGATAATCGTTGACCTCGATATAGCACTTGTCGAAGCTGATGACCGAGCGCTTGGGCTGCTTGGAGTGGAGCGTGAGGCTCACCACGCCCAGCTGCTGCTCGGCATTACGGCAGACGATGCCGCCCGCAACGTCAACGCCAGTCTCGCAGGTGTTGCCCAGCGAGACAACCTCAGCGGGCTGGCTTGCCATAAAGAAGCGCATGACGGACAGGGCATAGACGCCAATGTCGAGCATGGCACCGCCAGCAAGGTTACGATTGTAGAAGCGGTTGGTCAGGTCGCCGTACTCCTTGTAGCTGCCAAAGTTGAGCTGGGCGAGGTTCATGCGGCCAAACTCGCCGGCATCCATGCGGCGGCGCAGCTCCTGATACAAGGGCATGTGGAGCACCGTGGTGGCATCCATAAGGACCACGTTGTGCTCGTCGGCGATGACACGCGCCTCGTCGAGCTCAGCGGAATTGAGGGTAATGGCCTTCTCGCAGAGCACGTGCTTACCAGCTGCCAGAGCAGCTCGCAGGTAGGTGATATGCGTGTTGTGCGGGGTGGTGATATAGACCGCGTCAATGTTCGGATCGGCGTAGAGATCCTCGACCGTGTCATAGACCTTTTCAACGCCATACTGCTCGGCAAAAGCCTGAGCCTTGGACAGCGTACGGTTGGCAACACCCGCGAGCTTGCGGCCGGCAAGGGCGAGAGACTGGGCCATCTGGTTGGCGATAACACCGCACCCGATCACTGCCCAGCGAAGCTCGGGAGCCGTAAAGATGTCGTTTGGGAACGGCTGATCCTGGACCGAGGCAAACGCCGCCTTAGCGGCTGCTTCGGCGTCGAGCGGAGCCTGTTTGGAATCTGCCATGATGTGCCTCCTGAGTCATCGGAAGTCCTTCATTTCTAACAACCCTATATTCGCACAATTGCGCGCGTATCTGCTCGTGTTTGCGTGCTTATTTGCTTATCGGTCATTATTTAGCCATAGTTGGCAGATGTTTGCGCGGTTATGCGCATTATCGCGCAAGCCTATGCGCGTAAATGCGCATGCAACGATCCTTGTGAAACATAAAGGAGCGGAACACCAAAGCCCTAAAAGACAGAGTAGGCTGTATTACTCCACCCCTCTGGGGGGGGCGCAGCCATCAAAGGGCTGTCCCAAACTGCCGGCAGATAGGGACTTACCTAGCTGTCGGCACATAGGGAACGTCCCCAGCTACCGGCGTTTCAACGGCACTTATTTAAGTCTGTCCCCAATGAATGCCAAGCGACTTCCACTCATTTAAGTCTGTCCCCAATGAGTAGGGATAGAAAAAGGCCCGGGTGCCGTGGGGCATCCGGGCCTTTGCTAGCAACTTGATGTTGCGGGCAGCTTAGAACTTGTGGCCGCACTTCTTGCAGACGCGCAGCTTGTTCTTGCCGTCCTTCTCGTGACCGACGCGGGTAACCTTACCGCACTCGGGGCAAACGAGATTGACGTTGGAGGCGTCGATAGGAGCCTCCTGCGAAACGATGCCGCCCTGCTGGTTGGCAGCGTTGGGCTTGACGGCCTTCTTGACGACCGAAACGCCCTCGACAACGACCTTGTTCTCGGCGGGGAGAGCACGCAGGACAACGCCCTGCTTGCCGCGATCCTTACCAGAGAGAACCTGGACCTTATCGCCCTTCTTGATATACATATATCTCCCCTAACTACAGGGTCTCGGGAGCGAGCGAGACGATCTTCATGTACTTCTTGTCACGAAGCTCGCGAGCGACGGGCCCGAAGATACGGGTGCCGACGGGCGAACCATCGTTGTTGATGACAACGCAGGCGTTCTCATCAAAGCGAATGTAGGAGCCATCCTTGCGGCGGATCTCCTTAACGGTGCGAACGACGACGCAACGGACAACGTCCTTCTTCTTGACGTTGGCGCCAGGGGTAGCCTCCTGGACAGCACCGATGAACACATCGCCGATGCCTGCATAACGACGCTTGGAACCGCCAAGCACCTTGATGCAGCGAATCTTGCGAGCGCCGGAGTTGTCGGCGACGTTCAGCATGGTTTGCATCTGAATCATGGTAGATGTTCCTCCGAACTAAGAACCGAAGAGAGGTGCGCTGCCTTTATACGGCCCGTGGTATGCAAGCCAGGCATACGCACATCTTCGGAAACGTACAAGTCGTAAGAGCGACTGCTTATTTAGCGCGCTCGACGACCTCGATGAGGCGCCAACGCTTCATCTTGGACATAGGACGGGTCTCCATAACGCGGACGGTATCGCCCACGCCAGCCGTGCACTCCTCGTCGTGAGCGTGCAGCTTCTTGGAGCTGGTCATCATCTTGCCGTACTTGGGGTGACGCTTGCGCTCGGTGATGGTGACAACAATGGTCTTGGCACCGGAGACGGAGGTAACGACACCCGTACGGACCTTACGCGAGTTACGCGAATCAGTCATGTTCTCTCCTTAGGTCCTACTCGGCGACAGCGGACTTCTCCGCTGCGATCTCGCGGGCGCGCTGCTCCGTGAGGACGCGAGCGATGTCCTTCTTCACGGTGTTGACGCGAGCGGTGTTGTCCAGCTGGCTGGTGGCCATCTGGAAACGAAGGTTAAAGAGCTCGGCGCGCATTTCCTTCAGCTTCTCAACGAGCTGAGCGTCCGAGAGCTCACGAATCTCTGCGGGCTTCATTAGTTCTCCTCCTTGGCGGCGGCGGCGTCCTCAGCAGCCCACTTGGCCTCGAGAGCGGCCTCCTCAGCCATCTCCTTCTGGATGCGCTGCTCAGCGTTCTTGGCAGCAACAATCTTGGTCTTGATGGGGAGCTTGTGCTGCGCAAGACGCAGAGCCTCGCGAGCGACCTCCTCGGGAACACCCTTGACCTCGAACATGATGCGGCCGGGCTTGACGACGGCCACCCACTCCTCGGGGTTACCCTTACCAGAACCCATGCGAGTCTCGGCAGGCTTCTTGGTGATGGGCTTATCGGGGAAGATCGTGATGTAGACACGACCGCCACGCTTCATGTAGCGGGTCATGGCAATACGAGCGGCCTCGATCTGACGGTTGGTGATCCAATGGGCCTCGAGAGCCTGGATACCAAACTCGCCGAAATGCAGCTCGGTATTACCCTTGGCCTGGCCCTTCATGGAGCCACGCTGCACCTTGCGGTGAAGAATACGCTTAGGGGCAAGCACTACTGACCCCTCCTCTCGGAGTTACGACGACGAGGACGGGAAGAGCCCTCGAGTGCAGGGTTGGGAACAGGCTGGCCCGGGAGCTTCTCGCCCAGGTAAATCCAGACCTTCACGCCGCAAGCGCCCATGGTGGTGCTGGCGACAGCCGTGCCGTAGTCGATCTTGGCACGGAGGGTGTGCAGAGGCACGCGACCCTCGCGGTACCACTCACGACGGCCCATCTCGGCACCGCCGAGACGACCGGAGCACTGGATACGGATGCCCTTAGCGCCGGCCTTGCGGGCGGACTGGACAGCCTTGCGCATAGCGCGACGGAAGGCAACGCGGCCCTCGAGCTGCTCGGCGATAGACTGAGCAACGAGGTTGGCGTCGAGCTCGGGGCGCTTGATCTCGACAACGTCGACGGAGAGCTGGCCCTTGGAGACGCCAGCGACCTTCTCGAGCTCGGTGCGGAGGGTATCGATCTCGGCACCCTTCTTACCGATGACAACGCCGGGGCGAGCGGTGAGGATAATGACCTTCACCTTGTCGCCAGCGCGCTCGATCTCGACGCGGGAGACAGCTGCGCGGGAAAGACGCTTCTCGAGGTACTTGCGGATCTCGAGATCGTTACCGAGGGTCTTAGCGTAATCCTTCTCTGCGAACCAGCGGGAGCGCCAGTTCTCGGTGATGCCAAGACGGAAGCCGGTGGGGTAGACTTTCTGACCCATACAGCTTTACGCCTCCTTTCGAGGAGCAACGACGACGGTGATGTGGGAAGTACGCTTCAGAATGCGAGAAGCGGAACCCTTGGCGCGGGGACGGATGCGCTTAAGCGTCGGACCCTCGTCAACATAGGCAGCGGCGACAACCAGGTTGTCGGCACGCAGACCGTTGTTGTTCTCGGCGTTCGCAACGGCGGAACGGAGAACCTTCTCGACATCCACGGCGACGGCGCGGTCGCAGAAGTGGAGGATGTCGAAGGCCTGAGCGACAGGCTTGCGGCGGATCAGATCGACCACCAGGCGGGCCTTGCTGGGGGAAACACGCACGTACTTAGCGACGGCGCGAACCTCGGTGGCCTCAGTTTCAATAGACTTAGTTGCCATTTACGGTTAACCCCCTATTTGGCCTTGTGGCCACGGAACGTACGAGTCGGCGCGAACTCGCCGAGCTTGTGACCAACCATGGACTCGGTAACATACACGGGCACATGCTTGCGGCCGTCGTGGACGGCGATGGTGTGACCAACCATCTCGGGGAAGATGGTGGACGCGCGGGACCAGGTCTTCACGACGTCCTTCTTGCCAGCCTCGTTCATCGCGGTGATACGCGAGAGAAGGCGAGTCTCCACGAACGGGCCCTTTTTGAGACTTCTGCTCATAAGTGCTTTCTCCTAAAACTCGGTATCCGAAATTACTTCTTACGGCGACGAATGATGTGCTGGTTCGAGACCTTCTTCTTCTTGCGCGTACGAAGGCCCTTCGTCGGCTTACCCCAGGGGGTAACAGAGGGACGACCAGAGGTGTGGTTCTTGCCCTCGCCACCGCCGTGCGGGTGGTCGACAGGGTTCATGACGGTACCGCGGACGGTCGGGCGCACGTTCATGTGACGCTTACGGCCGGCCTTGCCGATGACGATGTTGGAGTGATCGGCGTTGCCGACCTCACCGACGGTGGCGCGGCAGGTAACGAGGATGCGGCGCATCTCGGAGGAAGGCATACGGACGATGGCGTACTTGCCCTCCTTACCCATCAGCTGGCAGGAGTTACCGGCGGAACGGGCGATAGCGGCGCCCTTGCCCGGCTGGAACTCGACGGCGTGGATGAGCGTACCGACGGGGATGTCGGCGAGGGGCAGAGCGTTGCCCGGCTTGATGTCGGCGTCAGAACCGGACATGATGGTCTGACCGACCTCGAGGCCCTTGGGGGCCAGGATGTAGCGCTTCTCACCGTCAGCGTAGTGCAGCAGAGCGATGCGAGCGGAACGGTTCGGATCGTACTCGATCGTGGCAACCTTGGCGGGCACGCCGTCCTTGTTGCGCTTGAAGTCGATCACGCGGTAACGACGCTTCACGCCGCCGCCCTGGTGGCGGGTGGTGATGCGGCCGTTGTTGTTACGACCGGCCTTCTTGGGCAGGGGCTCGAGAAGAGACTTCTCGGGCTTGGTGCAGGTGATCTCGGAGAAGTCGGAGATCGTCTGCCAACGCCTACCAGCGGAGGTCGGCTTAAGGTGCTTTACAGCCATTACAATCCCTTTCAATAGGAATCCGTTAGCCATCGCAGACAGGGATTCGAGGTTCTGCCTCGGGTGCGATGACACCGGACGTATACACGGTTCCGGGCGTGTCCATTTTATACGCCCAAAACCTTGAGCTCCCGCCTCCCCTATTTGGGAGGCATGAGCTCACTCAACAGCAGCGAGTCTTAGGCCTGGTTGCCAAAGACCTCGATGGTGTCGCCCTCGGCCAGCGTGACGATGGCCTTCTTCCAAGAACGGGTCTTGCCGGCGACATAGCGCACGCGCTTGGTCTTGGGCTTGACCGTCAGGGTGTTCACGCGAACGACCTTGACGCCGAAGATCTCCTCGACAGCGTCCTTGATCTGATACTTGTTAGCATCCTTGGCGACCTCGAACGTGTACTTGTTCAGCTCCATGCCGGAGAAGGAACGCTCGGACACGATCGGACGGATGATGATCTCGTGGGCGGTCATTTATGCAAGCACCTCCCCGAAGTGAGCGGCGATGTCGGCGGGCATCAGCACAGCGTTGTTGTTGACGAGATCGTAGGTGTTGGCCTCGTCAGCGGTGATGATGAACGTCTTGGGAATGTTGCGGAACGACAGGTAGGCGTTGACGTCCTCATCGCGAACGATGATGGTCAGACGCTTGCCCTCAAGACCGAGGGCCTTGAGCATGGCGACGGCAGCCTTGGTGGAAGGCTTCTCGAAGCCGTAGTCGTCGACGAGCACGAGCTCGCCATCGGCCAGCTTGGCGGACAGCGCGGAGCGCATAGCCAGCTTGACCTCCTTGTTGTTCATACGCTTGGCGTAGGAACGGGGCTTGGGGGCGAAGACAACGCCACCGTGACGCCACTGGGCAGCACGGATGGAACCCTGGCGGGCACGGCCGGTGCCCTTCTGACGCCAAGGCTTCTTGCCGCCACCGGAAACCTCAGAGCGACCCTTAGCAGACTGGGTGCCCTGACGCCAAGAGGCCATCTGGCACTTGACGATGTGGTGCATAACGTGGATGTTCGGCTCGATGCCGTACACCTCAGCGGCGAGCTCGGCCTCGGCGACCTTCTTGCCCTCGCTGTTCTTTACTTCAAACTTTGCCATTTAAGTGTTCTCCTTGGTATGACGCTGGGCTAAATGGGCTGGGCCCTTAGGCCATACGGATGGCGACGAGACCATTCTTGGCACCCGGGACAGCGCCCTTGACCAAGATGAGGTTCTGCTCGGCATCGATGCGGACAACGGAAAGGTTCTTGACGGTAACGCGCTCGTTACCCATGTGACCGGCCATCTTGACGCCCTTGAGGACGCGCGCAGGATAGGCGCACTGACCGATAGAACCGGGGTGACGCTGGAAGTGAGAACCATGCGTCATAGGACCGCGGCGCTGACCCCAGCGCTTGATGCGACCCTGGAAGCCCTTACCCTTGGAGGTACCGATGACGTCGACCTTCTCGACATCAGCGAAATCAGCGACGGTGACGACCTCGCCGACCTTGTGCTCCTCGCCGTTCTCGACGCGGACCTCACGAAGGAAGCGGACAGGCTCGACGCCAGCCTTGGCGAAGTGACCAGCCATGGGCTTGTTCACGTTCTTGGCCTTGATGTCGCCGAAACCGATCTGGACGGCGTCATAGCCGTCGGTTGCCTGAGTTTTAACCTGCGAGACAGCGCAGGGGCCAGCCTGGATGACCGTGACGGGAACGACGTTGTCGTCCTCGTCCCAAACCTGGGTCATGCCAATCTTGCGGCCGAGAATCATGCTGATCAAGATATGATCCCAACTCTCGCGTGGTCTTGGGACAATGCGTACACCACCGAGCGTACGCCCCTAGAGGACCACTACTTACACGACGTGCTCCCCAGCCTTGTATTTCGCCCGGACTACCTGACAACCCTATTAAGCAGGCATTTTGTCCAGCCAGAATACTCCCCTGGTTTCACACAGCTGTTTAGTATACACGGCTGCGGGCGTATCCATCGAGATTCATATTTCACTCACATTGTTTACGCAGGTAAAGTGTGGGGCGGCTCCCGAGCGAGGCGGAGGGGCGGCGAAATATATTAAGTTTGCTGCTCTACAGTCCTGCGCAAGACGGAAAGCACATTAAGTGCTTTCCTTTGCGTGCGGAACTCGCGACAAACTTAATATATTTCGCCGCCCCTCTGCCAAGCTCGGGAGACGACACGTTGATGTCTGCTTAACTCTGCTCGCTCAGCTAATTACTTTGTTGGGGATCAACAATTTGCTGGAGGGTGAACTTGCATTGCATTGGCTCGCCTTCTGCTTGTGGCTTTGCCTCATCGAAATCGAAGATCATGATGGCGCAGTTGGGGAGTTTTGTTGGGAGCTCAAAGTCCTCTGGGACGGCAGCCTTGATGAATTGGCGGCTGGCGCTGCCGTGGCTTACTGCTAGGAGGGTTTCGGTGTCCTCGGAGTCCATGAGATTAGTGAGGGTGCCTACCATGCGTTCTTGCAGTGCGCGGCTTCCTTCTCCTCCGTAAGGGACCAAGTCCTCGCCCGGATCCCAGACGTCGGTGGGTAGCGCGTCGTGGGGACCTTCTTCGAAGGCACCGTAGCAGCGCTCGATAATGCCTTCGCAGGGCTCAACGTCAGCGTCTGCGCCGAGAAGCTCGGTTGCGACGAGGCTTGCCGTGGCCATGGCTCGGCCCAAAGGGGAGGAGACCACTTTGTCGGGAACGACGTTGTGGGCTTTGAGCCACGCGGCTGCCATCCCGGCTTGCTGGCGGCCCAGATCGGTCAGCGGCGAATCGCAGCGGCCCTGGACCAGCTTTTTGACGTTGAACTCCGTCTGACCGTGGCGGAGTAGATACAGTTTCTTCATGCTCTCCCCTTCTGCATAACCTGCTTTGCCGGCACAGCCTTACTCATGGGTATGTCCTACGTAGTCTTCGTCGATCGTAATCTTGGCAATCGACTTGGGATATTCCGATTCGACACGTTTTGCCAGCGTGTGCTTTACGTCTTCGGCACTCATCTGCAGATCCGAGGGTCGCACGCAGTCAAAAATCACGTTGGTGTGCGTAGGACCCGGCACACAGCGCAGGTCATGAATCGAGAGGCGACTATCGATCTGTTGGGCCATGGCGTTAATGCGTAAACGCATGCTTGCCAGCTTGGGGTCATCGGTCACGATGGGATCGTAGTGAAGCGTGACAATCATGCCGTCTTCGTTCCTAAACGCCTGCTCGATGTTATCGAGCGTGTCGTGACTTTCCAGCGGGCTGGCCTCGGCTGCCATCTCGGCGTGAGCGCTTGCGAACTTCCTGCCCGGGCCGTAGTCGTGAACCATCAGATCGTGAACGCCCAAAACGCCGGGGTAGCTCATGATCTTGTCTCGAATGTGCTTGACCAGCTTAGGATCGGGCGTCTGGCCCAAAAGCGGGCTCACCGTATCCTGGATGAGTTCAAAACCGCTCCAGCCAATATAGGCACCAACGGCAAGGCCGACCCAAGCGTCAAGGTTGATGACCGTCACCTGCGAAACAATCGCGCACACCAACACGGCGCCCGTGGCAAGAACATCGTTCTTGGAATCCTGCGCGGTCGCATGCAGCGTCTCGGACTCAATGCGATCGCCGAGCTTTTGGTTGAGGGCCGCCATCCAGAGCTTTACGACCATCGAAAGCGCCAGGACTGCCACCAGGGCAAGCGAAAACTCGACAGGTTCGGGGTGGATGATGCGCTCAAACGAGGATTTGATAAGCTCAACGCCAATCAGCAGCACGAGCGCCGCCACGACCAATCCCGAGAGATACTCATAGCGACCGTGGCCGTAAGGATGCTCGGGGTCGGCCGGCTTGCTCGCAAGTTTAAAGCCCAGCACGCTCACAATGTTTGAGCTTGCATCAGACAGGTTGTTCATGGCATCCGCCACAATCGAAACCGATCCCGAAACCACACCAATTGCGCCCTTCGCAGCACAAAGCGCAACATTGGCGAGAATACACACCACGCCCGTCAACGTGCCCACGCGCGCACGGTCGCCCTGCGCACGACGAACGATCCACTCGACCATCTTCATCAGCCCCCACGGTACTACCTATATACATCTATTGCTCAAACGGATTGTAGTGTAGCCACTTTGCCCCCTAGATACAAAAAGGCCGCAACCCACACGGGCCACGACCTTGGAATGTGACATGCGGGACTGCCCCCCCCTGTCAATCGATTTATGCGCTTGCCTCGGCCACGCTCTTAGAGGTTTCGGGCGAATCGGCTTCGTCTTCTGCCGCCTGCCCCTTCGTCGGCACCACACCAAAGCAGTAGCTCAGCGTCGCAGACACCGCAAATGCCACACCGCCGGCAACACAGCACCACAGCAGGTTCGAGATGCCGCCCGTTGCAAAGCCAATGACCATGAGGACATTCGTCATGCCGATGGTATAGGCCGTAACGTGGCCCACGGCTGCAACAAGGCCTCCGACGGCGCCGCCAATGGCCATGCACGTCAGGCACCTGCCATATTTAAAGCCGCAACCGTACAGCGCCGGCTCGCTTACGCCGCCAAGAACACCCGAGATTGAATAGCCCAGCATGAGCGCCTTCTCGTCCTTATCCGCAACGCGAAGCGACGCGCCAAAGGGCATGCCCCAAACGGCGAACGTTGCCATCGTCGCGGCGATCAGGATGCACGAATCCGTTCCCACACTCATAAACTGCGCATAGGCGAGCGATAGGACAACGTTGCTGACGCCGGCGATCTTTAGGAACTCCCAGCCCGCGGCAAGCCCCATGAGCGTGAGCAGCGACACGATGCCACCGGAATTGCCAAGCATAAACATAAGCTGGCCCAACAGCATGCCCAGATAGCTGCCCGCCGGTGCCGTAATGCACAGCGAAACCGGAACCATGACAAGCATGGTTGCAAACGGAACGAACGAAAACGACACGGCCTTAGGGATAACGCGCTTAAAGAAACACTCCACTCGCCATAGCACGGGCACCGAGATGAGAACCGGAATAACGGTCGTCGTGTAATCGTTGACCGGCGCGGGAAGCAGACCATACACGGAAGTCATCGATGCCCCCGTCGTCGATGCGGCATCGACGAGCTTAAGCAGATCGGGCGCAATCAATACGCCGCCCAGCATCATGCCCAGCTGCTCCGAGCAACCGAGCTGGCGGGCGGCCGCCCAACCAAGATAAATGGGCAAAAAGTAGTAGCCGGCGTTATAGAGCCAACTGTAGAACAGGCGATAGATTTCGGAATCGGAAGACCACAGGCCCAGCATGCCTTCGCCCATAATGACGGCGACGGTGCGGAACAACGCCGCGCAGACAATAAAGGGCAGCGCCGACATCATGCTTTTGGACAGATAGTCCACCACGGCCATGGCGTTTGATGAAACCGTCGTTGTAAACGAGGTGTTAGAAACTTGTGACATGGAACGCCTTTCCCAATGTGACATGCGGACTGCCCCTTTGTCACATCGTGCGGTATCGACCGATTGCGCGGTACTTTTCGTAGCGGAGGTTTGTGAGGGTCGCGTCGTCGAGCTGCCCAAGCGTATCGAAGGCATCAAATGCCGAGGACATGACGGCACCGGCGATCTCCTCATGCGACAGGCCCCTATCGTCAACAATGCCGTCGATGATACCGAGCGCCAACAGATCGGGGGCCGTGAGCTTCAGCGCCTCGGCGGCCTCATCCGCACGCTCGGTATCCTTCCACAGGATCGACGCACAGGCCTCGGGGCTCACGACTGAATAGGCCGAGCTCGAGAGCATCAGGATACGGTCGGCCACGGACAGCGCCAGCGCGCCACCAGAGCCGCCCTCGCCTGTCACCACCGAGACAATCGGTGTCTTAAGGCCGCTCATCTCCATGAGATTCTGAGCAATCGCCTCGCCCTGGCCGCGCTCCTCGGCACCGATGCCGCAAAACGCGCCCGAAGTATCGACCAGGCACAGAACCGGTCGACCAAACTTTTCGGCCTGGCGCATAAGGCGACGCGCTTTGCGGTAGCCCTCGGGATGTGCCATGCCAAAGTTGCGACGCATGCGCTCTTTGGTCGTGGTGCCGCGCTCGATGGCGATGACCGTTACGGGGCGCCCGTCTTTCCAGCCAATGCCAGCCACCGCAGCGGCGTCGTCGCCAAAGTAGCGGTCGCCGTGCAGCTCCACAAATCCATCCAGGCCCAGCGAGATCATCTCGCCTGCCGTGGCGCGATCTGCCGAGCGGGTCTGTTTGACAATCTCGAGCGCGGTTTTTGGTGCGGCCGAGCGCTTGAACAAGTGTCCCAGCTTTTTGCCGCGGCGACCCGTATGCACGATCTCATGCGGTGCCCCCAGGCCGGGCGCGTGCCCTTCGTGCAGCGCCAGCAGCTCGCCTACCGTGAGCGCAATCTCGCCACGCGGAACAACGGCATCGCAAAAGCCGTGCTCCAGCAAAAACTCGGAGCGCTGGAATCCCTTGGGCAGGCGCTTGTGCATGTTCTGCTCGATCACGCGCGGGCCGGCAAATGCCGTCAGGGCATCGGGCTCGGCCAGGATAATATCGCCCTCCATGGCAAAGCTCGCGGTTACGCCTCCGGTCGTGGGGTCAGTGAGCACCGTGATATACAGGCCGCCCGCCTCGCTATGGCGCCTAACCGCCGCAGAGATTTTGGCCATCTGCATGAGCGAGGTCACGCCCTCCTGCATGCGGGCGCCACCCGATACGGTAATGCCAACGACCGGCAGTCCCAGCTCGGTCGCACGCTCAAATGTGCGGCAGATCTTCTCGCCCACCACGGAACCCATCGAGCCCATCATAAAGTTGGCGTCCATAAAGAAGAGCGCCGTATCGCAACCGCAGATTTTGCCCTTGCCGCACACAACGGCATCGCGCTCGCCCGAACGTTCGCTCACGCTCTTGAGCTTGTCGGCATAGCCGGGAAACGAAAGGAAGTCCTCCGGCGCCAGACTGGCATCCCATTCCTCAAACGTGCCCTCGTCAATCGTCATGCGCATGCGGTCGCGCCCGCTCACGCGAAAGTGTTTGCCGCAACGAGGGCAGACCTCGAGGTTGTCGTGCAGGCGTGCCTCATCGATCACGCGGCGGCACTCCGGGCACTTGATAAACACGTGGCGCGCGGGAAACTCGGCGCACGACTCGGTCATCGGTCCCTCGAGGACGTTGACCGTCTTCGCTTTTCTATTCATCAGCATAGAGATGCTCCATCAGATCGGTGTGATACATGCCCGACAAGAACTCGTCGTTTGCCAGCACGTCGAGCTGAAGCTCGCTGTTTTCGCTCACGCCCTCAATCACGAGCTCGCCCAGGGCCGAGCGCATCTTGCGAATGGCGCCGTCGCGCGTGGGCGCGCACACGATGAGCTTGCCAAGCATGGAGTCGTAGTACGGCGGAACGTTCGCACCGGTAAACATGGCGGAATCCCAGCGCACGCGCGGACCACCCGGCACACGCAACGCGGTGACCGTTCCGCATGACGGCAGAAAGTCCGGCGTTTCGGCATTGATGCGGCACTCCATGGCGTGGTTGCGGACCGGCATATCCTCCTGCTCAAAGGGCAGAGGCTGGCCGGCTGCCACGCGCAGCTGCCACTTGACCAAGTCGGTATCGGTCACAAACTCCGTAACCGGATGCTCCACCTGCAAGCGCGTGTTCATTTCCATAAAGTAGAAATTGCCGTCGTCCGAATACAGGAACTCGATGGTACCGGCTCCTTCGTAGCCGACGGCACGAGCCAGGTCACGCGCTGCCTTGTGCATGCGAGCACGAATGTCGTCGTGTCCGTCGAGGCACGGCGCGGGGCTCTCCTCGATTAGCTTTTGGTTGCGACGCTGCACCGAGCACTCGCGCTCGCCGAGCGAAAACACATGGCCCTGCTTATCGGCCATAATCTGCACCTCGACATGGTGCGCCGGCGCGACGAACTTCTCCATGTAGCACTCGCCGTCGCCAAAGACGGCCTCGCCCTCGGCACGCGCCTCGATGAACGCCTTTGCCGCATCTTCCACGCGCTCGACCTTGCGAATACCGCGACCGCCGCCACCTGCACGCGCCTTAATGAGCACGGGACAGCCAATGCGCTCGGCCTCGGCCGTTGCCTCCTCGGGGCTTTTGAGCAAATCACAGCCCGGCACGATGGGCACGCCCGCCGCGGCAGCCGTTCGACGTGCGGCGTCCTTGTCGCCCATGCTGTCGATCACCTCGGCCGAAGGGCCGACAAACGCCAGGCCATACTTGTCGCAGTCGCGTACAAAGCTCGCCTTCTCGGAAAAGAAGCCATAGCCGGGATGAATTGCCTTAGCTCCCGACTTTACGGCACAGGTGAGCACGGCATCGTCGTTGAGGTAGCTCTCGGCAAGACGCGGGCCACCGATGCAATACGCCTCGTCGGCAAGCTGCACGTGCAGCGCGTCCGCATCGGCCGTGGAATAAACAGCGACGGTCTTGATGCCCATATCGCGGCACGCGCGGATAACACGGACCGCGACTTCGCCGCGGTTGGCGATGAGCACTTTGTCGAACATGGAGCCTTCCTTAACTTTCGTGCATGAGTGCAAAAGACATATCGGCGCGGCAGCAAACCTCACCGTTGACGCTCGCAGCACCCGTCGCAAAGCGGAACGGCCCGCGCGCACGCGTGATGGTGCACACCAGATCAACCGTGTCGCCCGGGCGCACCGGACGCTTAAAGCGCACCTTATCGAGGCTCGTATAGAACGGCGTCGCGCCGCGCGCCTCCTCATCGCCCATCAGCAGCACGCAGCAGTTCTGGGCAAGCATCTCGCACTGAATCACGCCGGGGACGACCGGGTTTCCCGGAAAATGCCCCTGCAAAAAGTACTCGTCGCCCGTAATCGTGATCTTGCCGTGGGCCTCGTCGCCCACCAGCTCGGCCTCGTCGAGCAAAAGCATCGGTTCGCGATGCGGCAACAGTTCCTTAAGCTCTTCTTTGTTCATGGATATCACCTATCCGATCCTCATGAGGCAGCTGCCAAACTCCACGAGGTCGCCGTCGGCCACGCAGATCTCGAGCACCTCGCCGTCTGCCTCTGCCGTTACCTCGTTGAGAACCTTCATGGCCTCGATGATGCAGAGCGTCTCGCCGGCCTTGACCTTAGAGCCCACGTGCACAAACGGCTCGTCGCCCGGCGCCGGGGCAGCATAGAAAACGCCGACCATGGGAGCGGTCACCTCGGTGCCCTTGGGCTCTGGTGCGGCGGCAGGTGTCTGCGCGGCGGGCTCCGGTGCGGCAGGCGCGACTGTGGGAGCTGCAACT